>CAYXHS010000028.1:0-13798 GCA_964465105.1 uncultured Nitrososphaeria archaeon | reverse complement strand
TTCTCTGGTAAGCTGAGCAAGGCGGAGGAGTCTCTGAGCAGGCTTCAGAAAAGGCTTGAGGACGACGGCTATTATAAGGCTCTTCATGGAATCTATTATGCCTACATTTACGATGATCGAGATTCATTCCTCTTCCAGCTGTGGAAAAGATACCTGAGCGGGGAGGATAAGAAGGAGCTGAAGAAGTATTTTGAAGGGCTATTGAAAGAGGCTTACGACCCTCCGAGAGGGTTCATCCAAGCGTGGCTGGATCTGATCGATATGCTCGATTCTCTTCCAACACCGCACAAGATAGATAAGAAGAGAAAATAGCGGAGCGCTTATCACTTCAGGTTAAAGTAGTTGATTATCTTCTCGGCTATAGCTTCTCCTGTGAACCCGAAGTCCTTCATGAGATCCTTGTATGGAGCTGACTTGCCGAACCTCTCGATGCTTATCACCAGCCCCTTATCTCCAACATACTTGTGCCAGCATAACCCTGCTCCAGCCTCTATCGCAACCCTCCGCTTGACGGTGTTCGGGATCACGCTCTCCCTATACTCCTCGTCTTGAAGCTCGAAGACCTCGAAGGAAGCTAGGTTAACGACCCTGACCTTCAGCCCCCGCTCCTCCAAAAGCTTTCTCGCCTCGAGAGCCAGGTGAACCTCAGATCCGGAGGCAACTATCAGGACATCGGGATCCCCATCAGAATCTGCAAGAACATATGCGCCCCTCTTGATGCTCTCGGCCGGAGGATAAACGCTTCTATCTAGGACTGGGAGGCTTTGCCTGGTCAAGATTATCGCGGTGGGGCCGTCCTTATGCTCTATCGCCATCTCCCATGCGACTGCAACCTCGTTTGCATCGCACGGCCTAATGACCCATAGGTTTGGTATGAGCCTGAGGGAGGAGAGCTGCTCCACGGGCTGATGGGTCGGGCCATCCTGGCCTATCCAGAGGGAGTCGTGGGTGAAGACGTAGATCACCTGGAGCCTTGCCATCGCAGCCATCCTGATAGCTGGCCTCATGTAGTCGGAGAAGACCAAGAAGGTTCCCCCATAGGGCAGGATCCCGCCGTGATAAGCCATCCCGTTCATCATGGTCCCCATGGCGTGCTCTCTGACGCCGTAGTGTATGTTCCTGCCGAGCGGGTTATCTGCTTGAAAGTCTCCGAAGCCCTGCAGATACGTGTTCGTGGACTCGGTTAGATCCGCTGAACCCCCTATCATGAGAGGCAGATGCTTCGCTATCGCGTTCAAGACCTTTCCGCTCGCCTTCCTCGTGGCCACGGGCTCGCTGAAGCTTGGAAGATGCTTCTTATACTCGTCTCCCCACTCCCTCCTAAAGGCCTTGACCAAGAGCTCCGCGAGCTCAGGATACCTCTCCCTATATTTCTCGAAGAGCTTTCTCCATTCAGCTTCCCTCCTCTCACCTTCCTCGATCCTCCTCCGCCTATACTCCCAAACCTCCTCAGGAACATAGAACTCCTCGAGAGGCCAGCCGAACCTCTTCTTCGTCTCGACCGCGGCCTCTTTGCCGAGCGGAGCTCCATGCACCTTGCAGTTGTCTTGAAGTGGGCTTCCGTATCCGAGATGAGTTCTGACGGCTATGAAAGACGGTCTAGATTTCTCATCTCTAGCTCTCCTTATCGCCTTCTCGATTTCCTCAAGGCTGTATCCATCCTCAACGTTCTGGACATGCCATCCAAACGCCTCAAACCTTTCAAGCACGTTCTCAGACCAGGCGAGCGAAGTCGGCCCATCGATCGACACCCGATTATTATCCCAGATGACTATCAGCTTGTGAAGCTTCAGGTGGCCTGCCAGGGCTCCGACCTCGCTCGACACCCCCTCCATCAGGTCTCCGTCGCTCGCCAAGACGTAGGTATAGTGGTCGATTATATTGAAGCCGCCTTTGTTGAAGTAGCTTGAGAGATATTTCTCAGCTAGAGCCATCCCGACCGAGTTTCCAAGCCCTTGGCCGAGGGGGCCTGTGGTGGTCTCAACTCCTGGGGTGAGCTCGCTCTCAGGGTGGCCTGGGGTAATGCTGTCAAGCTGCCTAAAGCGCTTCAGGTCGTCAAGCGTTATATCGTATCCATTCACGAAGAGCGTCGCATATAGCATCGCGCTGGCATGACCAGCGGACAAGACAAACCTATCCCTGTCTATCCACTTCGGATTCTTGGGATTGAACTTCAGGAACCTATCGAAGATGAGGTAGGTGATGTGGGATGCTCCCAGAGGCATTCCAGGATGCCCTGACTTCGCCCGCTCTATCTGATCGAGGCTTAGAAACCTGATGGTGTTTATTATGATCTCATCATCCTTGTTGCGCATCTTCCCCATATTTAATTGAAGAACTATTAAACCATTCCTTCAGTAAAATCTCGATTTCATTAAGATTGCAGCATAACGTTGAAGACGAATACCAGCGTTATCAGCCACATGGCGACGTAGGCGGCTGCCCCGCTGAGATAAAGCTTTCTACCCAGCTTTGCCTTCGCCTCCTCCGATAAAACCGCTTTGAGGATTATCGCGGATACTATGTATACGAGAGCTAGAGCGATCACTCCGACTAGGATTGTCGGCTGATAAAGCTTGAAGATCGCCGTGATCACTCCCATAACTATCCCAGCCAAGAACCTCGCCCAGTAAAGCTTATCCTCCAGCTTCAAGCTCCAGCCTCCCATAACCCAAAGCTCCCGCTTAAGATCTCCGATTATCTTGGCGGAAAGGCTTGTTAAAAAGTATCTTCTTAGAATGATCGGCGGACGCTGCTGGTGGGCGGATTGGAGGCAGCATCATACCTTGAGCTCAAGAGGCTTCTAAGCGAGATCTCAGCTTCAGTCACGGGAGCCCGAGTGGTGAACCTCTATCATCTTGATGACGGCTCCATAATACTCAAGCTTAGATCTGAGAGCTTTTCTGGAGAGCTCAGGATAGTCCCTGGAAAGTTCTTCTACCTAGTTGAAGGAAGCTATGAGAAGCCCCTGAAGCTAACCCAGGTGGGTAGAGCTCTGCGAAGCCTAGTCGAAGGCTCTAGGGTGAGAGGCATAAGCCTGGTTGAGGGAGAAAGGATCTTGATATTGGAGCTCGAGAAGAAGAATCCCATAAGGCTCGTCTGCGAGCTCCTGCCGAAGGGAACCGTAATCATTCTTGATGAGCGTGGGATAATCCTAGCTTGCCTCCACAAGCTCGAGATGCGGGATAGGCGCATCGCCCCTGGAGAAGTTTACAAGCTTCCACCTCCAAAGCCAGCTCCAACCATCGAGAACCTGAAGGATGTTCTCAGGAGGCTTAGCCCTAGGAAAAGCATAGTCTCGGCTCTTGCTTCGGAGGCGGGTTTGGGTGGAAGATATGCTGAGGAGATCCTCCACTTAGCTGGGATAGAATTCTCCAAGAAGGTTAGAGACCTTGATGAATCCGATCTCGAGAGGATCTTAGAATCCGCTGGGAAGGTGTTTGAGCTCGTGGAGCGTGGTCAGCCGACGATAGCATATTCTCCAGATGGGCTGGCTCAAGCCCTACCGTATCCGATGAGCATCTTCAAGTTTAGGGGCTGGGTTATGAAGGAAGCCGAAAGCCTGAACGAGGCATATAGGATCGCATACGAGCATAACCTCGCCAGAGCGCTCGAAGAGGAGCGGATGAAAGCGGTAACCGAGAAGATCCGCGAGCTCAGGAAGCGCGCAGAAGAAAGGCGGAGCTCAGCCCAAAGAATATTCTCCGAAGCCTCGAGGATGAGAGAAGTCGCTGAGAAGCTTTTCCAGCTCGCAGCCCAGCTCGAATCCTTGAAGAGTAAGCCTGGCGCCCATGAGCTTCACGGATTGAAAGTCGTTGTTGACGATAAGAGGAGAAGGCTCATAATTGGCTCAGACGATAAGGAAGTTGAATTCGACTTGGAAAAGTCGCTTATGAAGCAGATCTCGAAGATGTTCGATGACGCGAAGAAGTCGGCGAATGCGGCGAGGCGGCTGGCCCAGGAGGCTGAGGAGCTTGAGCGCAAGGCTGAAAGGCTTGAAAGAGAGGCTCAAGAGTCCTTGGAGAAAGCTTTGCTGAAGGTTTCGGCGAGGATCAAGCCCAGTGGAGGAAAATGGTATGAGCGGTATCGCTGGTTCATATCCTCGGAAGGGTTCCTGGCTGTCGCGGGGAAAGATGCCTCGAGCAACATCGCCTTGCTGAAGAAGCATCTGGAGCCTAACGACCTGGTCTTTCACGCTGAGGTCAGAGGGGCAGCGGTCGTGATTCTGAAAAATGGGAAAAGCTCTGGGGAGGGGTCTAGAAGAGAAGCTGCTCAGTTCGCCGCCGCTTATAGCAGGGCTTGGAGAGAAGGCTTAAGCATGATAACCGTCTATTATGTCGAGCCGAGTCAGATATCCTTTGAGCCTCCTCCAGGCCACTACTTACCTAAGGGCGGATTCATAATCAAGGGTGAGCGAAAGTACCTTCAGGCCAAACTCGAGCTTGCGATAGGGGTAACTGAAGACCTGAGCTTGATCTATGGTCCTCCGACGGCGATTGCGAAAAGAGCTCTCTCCTTCGTGAGGCTTGAGCCTGGAAAAGTTAGGGCTGAGGAGCTTGCTGAGGAGATCGCTAGACGCATTTTCAGGAGCTTCGACCTCGATTCTAAGAGGCTTAGGGACTTGAGAGAGCTGATAATGGAGCTGATACCCTATGGAAGGGCCAGGCTTGTCGAATAAGATTTAAACTTTAAAGTTGGCTAAATCACCTTATCCACGGATAGTGAGGCGAGCTTGAGGATAACCGATGAGGTCCTTGTCCGCGAGGTTATGTCCAGTCCCGTGATCGAGAGCAAGGAGGATGAGTCAGCCGAAGAGATAGCCAGGAAGATGATGAAGTATAAGGTGGGAGCGATAATCGTGACCTCCGAGAATGGGTCCCCTCTCGGGATAATAACGAAGACCGATCTCGTGGAGAAGGTCATCGCGAAGAACGTTAAGCCCAGCGAGGTGAAGGCGAAGGACATAATGAGCACGCCGCTTCAGACTATCGAGCCTGAAGCCAAGATCGAGGATGCTCTCAGGAAGATGAGCAAGCTCGGAATAAGCAGGCTCGCCGTCGTCTATAAGAACAGGCTCAGCGGCTTGGTAAGCGTGAAGGACATACTCCAGGTGACTCCAGAGATCTTGGAGATAGTGAAGGAGAACATGAAGATAATGGGGCTCCGCTTCCCGAGGAGCGAGGGATACTTGGAGGGATACTGCGATAGCTGCGGAGAATGGTCTGACATGCTTCTCAACATCGATGGACAATATCTCTGCGAGGACTGCAGGCTCGAGCTGATAAGAAGAGGTAGGAGGGAAAGATAGGCTTACACCCATATCAGGTAACATATTTGAGCTCCCTGCTCCATCTTGCCCCATAATGCCTCTGGAAATCAAGCTCATCTCCTTCGACGCTTGGGACACACTTCTCAGGCTTCGCTTGATCAGCAACGGCATTTCGGAGAGAATCGGAGAGCTGTCAAACCTCAGCCCAGCCACCGTGTATAAGCGGATGATCGAGGTCTATGAAGAGGTTAAGGATAAGTGGATCCTGGGAAAAGTAGAAGACTCGAAGCTAATTCACGAAGCTCACAGCTCTCTCGCTAAAAAGCTCAGAGTGCCCACAGAAATCATTCGGAGAGGCGTCCTCGAAGCATTCGATAGGCTTAACGCAAGGGAAACGCTTTATCCTGAGGTCGTCGAGGTCTTAGAAGATCTGTCAAGAGACTTTCAACTGGCGGTCGTGAGTAATGTGCTTTTCTGGCCTGGCAGCTGCACGAGGAAGATACTCGACGAGGCTGGAATCTCAAAGTTCTTCAAGGTTCAGCTTTACGCCGATGAGGTCGGGGTCTCTAAGCCTGATAAGAGGATCTTCGTGAAAGCATGTGAGATCTGCAGGGTCGATGTGAAGAACGTCGTTCACGTGGGAGACAGCATCCTAGATGATGTCGGAGGCGCCTTAGCATTAGGAATGAAAGCGGTTTTGATCCGCAGGGACCTGGGTGGGCCGAAGCTCGTTAGGGAGGTCGGCTTAGCGTTAATCCCGAATCTCTCCTATCTACGCCGGATAATCTCCGAGCTCTAATTCCTGCGAAGATCTAAAAGGGAGTGTGGCCAGGTTCTCGTAGGCGACGTGAACGTAATTCGTCCGAGAAGGTCTCACAGGTTCGTGATCGACGCCATGCTCAAGAACATAGCTTCCTGGCTTAGAATCTTAGGCTACGACTCGATATACTGGAATGGAGATGATCAAGGAATACTTAAGCTTGCAAAGGAAGATGGCAGGATAATCTTGACCATGGATAGGGAGCTGGCGTCAACGGCGAGGAGAAGAGGCTTAGACGTTCTCCTCCTTAAGGAAAACAATGTCTCCGAGATCCTCGCTCAGATAGCGTTCAAGCTTGGCTTGAACCTAGACTTCAGCCCAAGCTCCACCAGATGCCCTGTATGCAATCATCAGCTCATACTCGTAAACCAGGCCGAGAGAGAGGAATGGATATGCCCAAGCTGCGGCAAAAAATACTGGAAGGGATCGCACTGGAGGAACATAAGCAAGACCCTCGATGAGGCTCGAAGAAGGCTTGAAAAGCTTCCTGATAAGAGGTGAAGAGCTCTTAAATATCGTCGAGAAGCTCATCATCCCGTTATGGAGCTACTGAGCTTAAACGAGGGAATATATCTGGTAAGGCTCGCAAGAAAAACTATAGAAGTCTATCTCGCTGGAAAGTCTCCCGCGCCTCCTGAGGATGCTCCAGAAAAGCTCAAGAGAAAGCAGGGAGTCTTCGTGACCCTCTACACCTATCCTGAGAGAGAGCTTCGAGGATGCATCGGAGTGCCGATGCCAGAGTATCCCCTCCTCGAGGCGACGATGAGAGCTGCGATAGCCTCAGCGACCGAAGATCCCAGGTTTCCCCCAGTCTCCCTAGATGAGCTGTCGAGAATAGTTGTCGAGGTCAGCGCGCTCACCCCTCCCGAAGAGATAAAGTTCTCAGATCCGAAGGAGCTTCCGAGCCTGATAAGGATCGGAGTGGATGGGCTGATAATTGAGGCTGGAGGGTTCAGCGGACTACTACTTCCCCAAGTGCCAGTAGAGTATGGGTGGACCCCAGAAGAATACCTGATGCATCTCTGCTTGAAGGCTGGCCTTCCCACGACCTACTGGCTGACCGGTAGGCTGAAGCTATACAGGTTCACGGCTCAGATATTCGAGGAGGAATCTCCCAAGGGAAAGATCGTCGAGAAGAAGCTAAAGGAGCATCGGCCCTGACCTGAGGGGAGATGAAGCCTAGAATACATCTTGGAGTATGCGGGATAGGCTATGGCCACGCTTCCAGAGCATCGATCCTAGTTAGAGCGCTTTCCGAAAGAGGGTGGAGCATATCCATATCCTCTTATGGCGATGGCCTAAGATATCTCAGATCCCTCGGAATAGATGCTAAACCTTCTCCCCCGATATCCTATGGAGTGCTCCCAGGAGGTAAGGTCAGCATAAAGCTGACGATCTATCGGAACATACTTCTCCCGATAAAGTTCTTGGAGCAGGTTTCATGCGAGCTAAGCTATGCCGAGGATGCGCATCTGGTTATATCGGACTCGAGAGCTTCAACGGTTCTCGCAGCTAAGCTCCTAGGCAAGCCCGTCCTCACGATCCTCAACCAGTTCAACATCAGGGTAGAATATCCCAGATACAGGAGGCTTGTCGAGCTCGTCGAGGCTGTAGCTCAAGCTCCAGGCAGGATCTGGGGGCTGAGCAATATGATCTTGGTAGCTGACTATCCTCCGCCTTACACGATCTCGAAGCAGAACCTCGTGATACCAGAAAAGCTTTCAGATAAGGTGACTTTCATAGGCCCCCTCATGGAGAGGCTGGAGATGAACCCATCCAGAGAAGCTCTCTGCGAGAAATATGGCCTGGATCCGAGCGGCGCCCCGATAATATTCTATCATGCAAGCGGACCAAGCTATGAGCGGAGAATCTTAACGAACCTGATATTGCCCATGCTTGAGAAGCTCGCTGAGGAGTATCAGGTTGTAGCGACGCTTGGAGGAGATGAGCCGAAGGGTAGATTGAGGTTGGTCAAGGCTTATCGGTGGGTTGAGAACCCGCTTGAGCTATTTGAGGTCTCAGATCTGGTGATATGCAGGGCGGGTCAGACAACCCTAGCGAAAGCTTTAGCTTGTGGAAAGCCTCTGGTGATGATTCCGATTCCAGCTCATGGGGAGCAGCTTGGAAACGCTTTATCGGTTACGGAGCAAGGCGCTGGAATCGTACTTGATCAGGAGCGTTTGTCGGTTGAGACTTTAAGGGAGGCGGTTAAAAGAATCCTATCAAGCCAATCCTTTTATGAGAAGGCTGAAGATTACCGTCATCTTGCCGAAAAACTAAATCCCATCGAAAAGATTTGCTCTGAGCTGCTTAATTTTATGGAATAGGGTCTTTTCTCTGAGAAAATATTTATCTCATGGGTCCTGCCTCTTCTTCTTAGGAAGGTGGTAGATGAGTAAACGTCCTAGGATCTCCTCCTCCGTTACGCCTGAGATGATCATGGGCATCATGGATGTCATATTTGATCATGGAGGTAAGGTGGACCTAGCGAGAATAGCGATAAACCTTCAAAGCGATGTGGATGACCTGCTGCCCGTGGTTGAGGTCGCTGAAGCCTTCGGGTTCATCAAGGTAGAAAACGGAGACATAACGTTGACGAATCTCGGAAGCAAGTTCGTCAGGGCGAGGTCAAGCGACAAGAAGCTGATTCTCAGGGATGCGTTGAAGAGGGTTGAGCCTTTCGCCACGCTCTTCAGGCTGATAAGATCGAGAAGAGAGTTCACGGCGGAGGAGCTCTTCGAGGATCTGATGAAGAGCAGGGAGCTTAGCGAGGAATATAGGGACCCAGAGGAGATACATCACATGCTCCTGGAGTGGCTCCTCTTCACAGAGCTCGTAGACTATGATGGCGACGAGAAGAAGTTCATCGTGAAGAAGCTTTAGCTGAGGAAAGTATAGATCTCATCGACATACCTGTAGAATTCCTCGCTTCTCCGAGACCGCGGCCTCTCCAAGTTCACCTTAACCACCCCAGCTATCTTCACAGGCCGCCTAGTCAAGACGATTATCCTATCGCATAGCTCAACGAGCTCCTCTATGTCGTGGCTAACTATCACGACCGAGCTCGGCGGAAGGCTTTGGTTCTGCCAGAGGGTCTCGATTTCCCTCCTCAGGGATATGGCCGTCAAGGGATCGAGGTTGCTGAACGGCTCATCCATGAGCAGGAGATCTGGTTGGGATACGAGCGCTCGGGCTAGGGCGACCCTAGACTTCATCCCTCCGCTGAGCTCGGCTGGATACGCGGACTCGAATCCTATCAATCCAACCATGTCTAAGAAGACCTTCGCTCTCTCCATCTTCTCTTCCTCGCTGAGCTCCTTCTCATGGATCAGGGCGAGCATGACGTTCTCGAGAACCGTATACCATGGAAAGAGGGCGGGGCTCTGAAACATCACCGCGATCCTGGGAGTGGGCCTCTCAAGAGGCTTACCCCTGAAGAGCACGGTCCCTTTCTCAGGCTTCAGGAGGCCCGCCATTATCCTGATAAGGGTGCTTTTCCCGCATCCGCTCGGCCCAGCTATCCCGAGGAACTCGGCGTATCTCACGCTTAACGAGAGCCCGTCGAATACCTTGAGCTTCTCTCCTTCTCTCATCTTGTAGCTGAAGGTTATGTCCCTCAGCTCGAGTAGCGCCTCCTCTATCTCCCTAGAGTTACTTCCCCTCATCTGGCAGCACCAACCATCTCCACGGCCTTCTCGTAAATTCTTCTCCAGAAGAGCCTATTTAGAACCACTATGAAGCCGACCATCCAAAGGGTTGATGCTATCAGAAGCGGTAGATCCCCCCTCGAGACTGCTATGCTCAGCATTCTCCCGATCCCAGGGCTTCCGACATCCCAGGTAAAGTTTTCGAGGACTATTCGCTCAGCGACCACCAGCGTGTTCCATCCCCCGCCCATCGCAACCAGGCATCCCATAATCAGGGAGGGAAGCATCCTGGGAAAATATAGGTGCTTGAATTTGCTGAAGCCCTCTATCCCGAGGGATCTGCAAACCTCCTCTTCCTCAAGCGGTATTCCTCTCAGCCCATCGATCAGGAAGAAGAGCACATACCACTGGGTTCCGAGAAGGATCATCAGCAGGGCGCCGAGCTCTAGGGGGAGCCTTAGATCTACTATCAGCTTTGCGATGAGCGGGAGAATCAGGGTCGCGGGAAATGACGCTACTATCTGGAAGAAGGGTATCAAGATCTTTTCCAGAAATCTTTTCTCGTGGATCAGGATGGCCGTTGGAATTGTCCAGAGGAGGGCCACGATTATTGCTAGGGAGACCCGCATGAGCGAGAACCCTATCATCGTGAGGGGGCTGATCACCCCGAGCCTAACGAACCCGTCTAAGGCTGCTAATAGCTGCTCCCCAACGAGGGGATTTGACAGCATGCTGGAAACATGATAGCTGAGAAGCGCGGCTGCAATCGCGACAACAGTGAGAGCTACTGCTCTTAGGATCTTCGGAGAAGCCTTTATCTCGGGTATTCTGATGCTCGGAAGCTTAAGCCTTCTCGGAAAGATCTTCTCGATGACTATTATCAAATGTCTTGATAGTTTCTCGAACCACACCCTAGGGACTTCGACCGCCCTCTCCTCGAACTTGTATCTCTCCCCGAATCTCATTAGCGGTATGAAGACCAGCAGGTTCATGAGGATTATCGCGATCACCACGGCCGCCAAGCTCATCACGAACTCCAAGACTCTCCCCGAGAGTATGTAGCTTGTCGATAAGGTCCCTATTCCGAAGAGCCTCCACTCCGCCTCGCCTATCGTGATGACCTCGCAGGCCACGAGAAAGTATAGGCCGTTGGCCCAGGATGGAGGCAAGTTGCTGGCTATCTTTGGAAACGCCGCTGGAAGATATACGCTCATGATCTTTCTCCATCTTCCGAAGCCTAAGCTCCTAGAGACCTCCAGGATCTCAGGGGGAATTAGCCTAACGCCCTCATAGACCCCGAAGGCGATGTTCCATGCCTGGCTCGTGAAGATCAGGAAGATCGCTGCAAGCTCTGGCCCGACTACGGGGTGGATCGCGATGAACGCGTAAAGAGCTATCGGGAAGAAGCTTAGGATGGGGATCGACTGGAGGACATCGAGTATCGGGATTATGGCCTTCTCTGCGAGCTGGTTCACGGCGGCGGCTATCCCGACGCAGAGCGAGAACCCTATGGAGATGAGGAGGGCGATGGTCATTCTGGCCCATGAGAAGCCTAGAGCCGCCAGCACGTTGATGAGGGCCGCCCATAGAGACAACTCTAGGAGATTCTAGTTAAGCTGCCGTATAAAGATGGATCACCTGAGATACTGGTCGATAAGCTGCTTTATCATGGGCTTGGGCTGAGCTCCTATAATCATGTCGACAGGCTTCCCATCCTTGAACAGCATCAGGGTCGGGATGCTCATTATTCCAAACTTCATGGCCAGCCTTCTATTCCTATCTACATCAACCTTGGCGAAGACGACCCTTCCAGCATATTCTCTGGCGAGCTCCTCTATTATCGGGGCGATCATCATGCATGGCCCGCACCAAGAAGCCCAGAAATCCACCAGGACGAGCGGGTGCCTCTTTACGAAGTCATCAAACTCGTCTTCGCTCAAGTGGACTGGCTTGTCAAGCTTCTCCTCCACCTTAGAACTTCCTCCCATCAGCTCCCTGAGCTTTCTCAGCTTAATCCTCTCGAGCTCGAAATCGTCTTCTGGCATCAGCTTTTTCATCTACCTGAAGCATCTAATAAACTTGGTGAACGTGTCGAAAGATTCATTTTGTAGGCTTTTGAGGCGAAGATTGGCATGCCCGCTTTAACGATAAGGAAGGAGCGGTTCTGGAAGCTCTTAGGGAGAGAGCTCAGCGACGACGAGCTACTAAATCTTCTCCACGGCCTCGGCCTCGACGTCGAGGAGCTTGAGGAAGATCACTTCAGGATAGAGTATAACCCGAACAGGCCCGACTACTCCAGCCCAGTCGGGATAGCTCGAGCTGCCAAAGGGCTTCTCGGGATGACGGTTGGGGCTCCGCGATATAGGCTTCAGCCGGCTAGAACTTACATCGAGGTAGATCCAAGGCTGAAGGAGGTTAGGCCGTATGTCGCTGCGGCGATAGTTAGGGGGCTTAAGCTCGGGCTCGAGGAGCTTGAAGAGCTCATAGCCATGCAGGAAGATCTCCACTGGATAATAGGCAGAGATAGGAAGAAGGTCGCAATAGGGCTTCATGATTATGCCGCGGTCAAGCCCCCGTTCAGATACGTGGCGGCGAAAGGAGATGAATACAAGTTCATACCCTTAGGAGGATATGCTCCGATGACCCTGGACGAGATTCTCGAGAAGCATGAGAAGGGCGTGAAATACGCGCACATAGTTCGGGGGAAGCCCTACTACCCCCTGATAGTAGACTCCTTGAACCGCGTCCTCTCCTTCCCCCCGATAATAAACTCGAGGCTAACCGAGCTCAGCGAGAGAACGAGAGACCTGTTCATAGAGATGACTGGAACGGATTTCGACGCGGTCATGAATGCGATGAACATCCTGACGACGGCCCTGATCGACATGGGTGGAAAGGCGGAGCGGGTTAGAGTAAGATATCCTGATTGCACGATATCCACGCCGAGCTACAAGACCCGAAGATGGAAGCTTAGAAGAAGCTACGTGAACGAGGTGCTGGGACTTGATCTCTCTGCGAGAGATGTTGTCAGAGCCTTAAAGAGGATGAGGCATGACGCGAGAGCTAGGGGCGGGCTGATAGAAGTTTCCGCTCCTCCATATAGGGTTGACGTGATGCATGAGATAGATCTCGTCGAGGATGTCGCCATGGGCGTGGGATATGAGCACTTAAAGCCCTCTCAGCCTCAAGTATTGACCTATGGAAGACTTCACCCCGACACGGTTTGGGAGGACCTGGCGAGAGAGATCATGATAGGCTTAGGCTTCACGGAGGTAATGAACTTCACCCTCACGAGCATAGACGATGAGTATCGCAAAATGCACGTGACCCCTCACCCTCATATAAGGCTGAGAAACCCCGTTTCCCTCGAATACTCTATCCTCAGGACCTGGATTCTGCCGAGCCTGATGAAGAACCTCTCGATGAACGTCAAGAACCCATATCCGCAGAAGATCTTCGAGGTAGGCGACGTAATTCATCTGGATGAAGGCAGGCCAGAGAAGGCTGTCAGGAAGCTTAGGCTCGCCGCCGCCTCAGCTCACTCGGATGCATCCTACTCTGAGATGAAGTCCGTGGTCGAGGAGCTCTTGAAGAACCTCATGATAGATGGCTGGAGTCTTAAGCCTCATGAGGGGATGCCGTTCATCGAAGGAAGAGCAGCTGAGATAATCTGGAGAGATCGGGTCATAGGATTCTTCGGAGAGATTCACCCCGAGGTTCTGACTGAGTGGGGGATAACCATGCCCACTTCAGCTCTTGAGCTTGACCTAGACCTGATAATCAACCTCTTTAAGGAGCGTGAGCTTACGCCTCGGTGAACCTAGAGATGAGCTATAGAATATTGGACGGTGGGGTTCTGGTCTTAGAGGAGGCGGCTGAGAACCTTAAGGACATAGATGCAATAATCCTCGATTGCGATGGGACGCTGGTGGAGACCTCATCCTCATTCCAGGTGGCGGGAAAAGTGATCTTGATGGCATACCTCGATCAGCTGTATGATGTCGAGTGCAGGCTGGGAGACGACTTCGATGAAGCCTTTCATCTCCTTAAGATGCTGGGAGG
>CAYXHS010000027.1:0-13981 GCA_964465105.1 uncultured Nitrososphaeria archaeon | reverse complement strand
CCAGGAGGCCCAGCGAAGAGAACCGCTCTCCCCGCCATCTTCCCCTCCTTAATCATCCTGACGATCACTCCGGCCGCCTCTCTGGCCTCTATCTGGCCCACGAGCCCGTCTCCGACAGGCTTAGCCTTAAGCCCCTCAAGACCCAGCCCCTTCACATGGCTGTGCGCTCCAACCCTCGGAAATCTCTCCCTAGGATATTCCGTGATGTCCTCGAGCATACCAAAAGAACGATCTTAAAGCCAGGATAAAGATCTAAAGCCGGCTATGAGAATGCGTTTATAAGATGGGATTTTAGGATGCTCTTGAGAGCATGGTTCAGTGGCACAGCGACCTGCACAAGCGGAAGCCGACAGGCGGGAGGCAGAGACCATATAGGAAGAAGCGGAAATACGAGCGTGGTGGAGAGCCCGTTTTCACGTTGATCGGTGAGCGGAAGCTGAGGGAGAAGAGGACAAGGGGAGGAGGAGTGAAATACGCTCTTGTCTCAGACATATATGCGAACGTCCTAGATCCTGAGAAAAAGATAGCTCAGAAAGTTAAGATCCTCAGGCTTGTCTCAAATCCAGCGAGCAGGGATCTCGAGAGGAGAAGCGTCATAACTAAGGGCGCGATAATCGAGACAGAGCTTGGAAGAGCTAAGGTGACCTCCAGGCCTGGGCAGGATGGAGTGATAAACGCGGTTCTCATAAAGTAGGGTGATCGATGAACCATGCTGAAAAAGAGGGGACATGTTATCTGGCCCATCTACTTCGACGGATCGATCAGCCGATCATACTGTAGAAGAGTTCCCCTAAGCCTCTCCGTGAAGAACCCGACCGCTGAGCTCATAGCTGAGGCCGCGAGAAAACTTGGATGGAAAGCGGAGATAGAGCCTGGAAGCCATCCCGCGCTCTGGTGGAAAAAGACGGGCAAGGTGATAGTCGATCCTAGAAGACCCATGAAAAAGGGTGAAGTTATCAAGCTTCTGGCTCAAGAGCTTAAGGCCATTCGTTCGAGATGATCTCCATGAGCTCTGCGAGGAGGAGGTTGAAAAGGCTTGGTAAGGTTTGGGGGATTGTCGAGAGGAGCCTGATCCTTGAAGGCGAAATGATTCCAGAGCTCGGTGAGAAAGTTTACGATTCTAAGATGAGCGAGGTTGGGAGGGTTTTGAGCGTGTTCGGCCCGACGAATCGGTTCTTCATAGAGGTCAGCCTCTCTAGAGATGCGCGGTATGAGGAGGGCACGCCTCTCTACATCCTGGAGGAGAAGCAGAGGCGAAGAGATACTCGCAGATCTTCAAGATAACACCCTAAGAACCTTAAGCGACTGCTTGTTCAGCTCGGTTTATTAGCATTCAAGCGTCCTGTCACCGTAAGCGATGAGCTCAAGGCGTTGCCCATTATGCGGAAAGAAAGAGCTTGTTGAAGATGAGATGCTGGGCGAGCTCGTGTGCTTAAGCTGCGGGTTCGTGGTGGATAAGCTCGTTTATCGAGGTCCGGAGTGGAGAGCCTATGGGGTTGGAGATAGGCTTAGGAGGGAGAGGGTTGGAGCCCCCATAACCCCACTTCTACATGACCTTGGCTTGTCAACCAAAGTTTCAGCTCGTCGAGAGCTCAGAAGCCAGGAGGACAAACTGATGATCGAAGTTCTCTCAGAAATTCATCGGATAAGCTCGAGCATGAGCTTACCGAGATCCGTGGCCGAGACCGCCGCCTTCCTTCTTCGAAGGCTTAAGCCTCATCTCGGAAGATTTAGGAGAAGCTTGCAGATCCTTCCAGCCTCGCTTCTCCATCTAGCTCTCAAGGTTCACGGTATCCCCAGAAGTCCAAAGGAGCTCACGCGATATGCTGGAGTAGAGTCTTCCAGGATCCTCCGATGCTCCATGCGGGTTGCCAGCCTCCTAGGCATAAGATCTCAGCAGGATATCGGAGCATGTATAGCTAAGCTCGTCAAAGCGTTAAAGCTTCCAGGAGCTGTCGAGAAGCGTGCGAGCGAGATCTGCACCATGGCCATGAAGCAAGGCTTATCTCAGGGGAGAAGTAGGAGAGCCCTGGCGGCGGCTTCCGTGTATCTGGCGGCAAGAACCTCAGGCTTCAAGGTTTCTCAAAGGCTTATCGCGAAGCTGGGGCAAGTAGGCTTAAGCACCTTGAAGAGAAGGTTGAAGGAGCTCGAACCCCTCCTGACGATTAACATATAAGGGAGATGGGATAAGCTATCTTAGTGATTCTTCTTGCCTCAGAAGCTCAGCAAGCTTGAAGAAAAGGCTATAAAGCTTCTGCTAAAGCATCAGGAGAAAGGGCTTCTCCAATCTGAGCTTTGGCGTAAGCTTGGGGTGACGAGCAGAGAGGGGTCGAGGATAGCTATCAGGCTTGAGAAGAAGGGGATGGTGAAGAGAGTTAAGGAGTTCGCAAAGGATAGGTGGACTAGAAGACTCGTTCCCCTCATCAGGAGGGTCACCATAGAGCCCATCAAGGGGGCGCCCTGCATATCCTGCGATCAGGAGCACGTGTGCGGAAAGGGCGGGGTCGTTTCCCCTCAATCTTGCCCAAAGCTCGAGAGATGGCTTCTCGAATCCTATGCAGCTCATCGGAAGCGAAGCTCCTAAAAGCGCTTACCCAAGCCTATGAAGTAGAACTCTGAGCTGGTCTTGCGCTTAGCCTTGGGAATGAATCTTCTCAAAACCTTATACTCGCCTCTAAGCTCTCGCTCCAGCTCTCTGATCTCCTCGCAGTCAAATGCCTTCAACATTATCGACCCATTACGCTTAACGATCTTCCTCGCTATCTCGAATGACCTGAGGGAAAGCTCATACTGCCTCACGACGTCAACATCTCTTATTCCAGTAAATCTTGGAGAAGCATCGGACACGAGCAGATCCGCGTGCTTCCCATCCAAGGTCTTTAGAACCTCAGAGGCTACGTCATCTTCAAGGATGTCGAGCTGAAGGGTTATCACGTTTTCCTCCTCAAAGGGCTCAAATTCTCTCACGTCGACGGCGACCACGAGCCCCTCAGGCCCGACTATCTTAGCGGCCGCCTGGGTCATCCCTCCAGGCCAAGCACCGAGCTCGACCACGATGTCTCCTCTCCTAATCAGCTTGAACTTCTTCTGCGCTTCTAGGAGCTTATAAGCTGCTCTAGACCTGTAACCCTCCTCCTTCGCCCTCCTCCTGTAGTAGTCCCGCTTAGCCTCCTCCACCCATCTCCGAGTAGGCATCCGATAAACTCCCTCCTAAGGAAGGCTTTAGGTCTTAGCTTCTCCCTCCGAAGATCAAAAAGGCGCTACTGCTCGAAAACCTGTTTTACGGCCTCCAAGGGAGCATCGGTCTTTATCCCGCTTGGATCTATATGGGTTATCGAAGCCCTGTATCCCATCTCCCTAAGCCCCTGGATGAGCTTAAGAGGCTTGATAGGAGGCTTTCTCAAAGCTCTCGCAAAGAAGTTTACTGGAATGTATCCTAGGAGGCTGTGATCCTCCAGGCTTAAGGCTTCCAGAAGCTTGAGGGACTCTCGATAAAGCTCAGGTTCCTCTCTAGCTCTTAGGAGCATTCTCGCTGCGAGGTTTCCGTCGGTTAGCTTACCGATCCAAGCGGGCCCAGCATACTCCATGGGTTTTCCGCAATCTTCGCAGACATAGATGGGCTCCTCAAATCTCTCGGCGGAGCGGATCTTGACGCAGCTCGGGCAATAGAGTATCCATCCGACAAGCTTAAGCCTCTCGTTCGCCAGATTCTTTCCACGATCGACTTCGACGAAGACTCTGACATAATGGTCCTTCGAGAAGGAGAGTATCGGTGTCGCGGCGAGCCCAAGCCTTGCCGCCGATCTGACCATGAAGCCCGCGAGTATCCTGAGAGCGATCTCCTTCGAGAAGGGAGACCTGAGAGGCTTAGCATCATACTTCCTTATACAGGATTCGCGTTTCGCTCCGGCCAGGGCTGGCATGTCGGTCGCCGTGGCTCCTAGAACCGCGTTCCTCCTACATCCTCTAAACCCGTTCTCGAGAAAGGGGGCTGGAGACCCTATGGGATCTATATCCACGTAATCGTATCTCGGGCTTCCTCTCCCGCATCTGGCGAGAAGCTCGTTCGCATCTAAGCAGGAGACCTCGACTAGGTCGCCGACTCCATTCAGCTCTACGTTCAGCTTCATGAGCTCGCAAGCTCTAGGTGATAGGTCGTTCGCCACTATCTCCTCCGCGACATCAGTCTCCAAGGCTATCCTGATACTCCTCACCCCAGTTCCAGCGAGGGCGTCGCAGATTCTCAGCTTTCTCCCCTGATGTCTAGCCGCTAGAAGGAGTATCGTGGCGTCCCTGTTAGGCTTCGAGATGGGGTTGAAGAATACTGGGAGGCTTGTCGGAGCATAATCTTTCTTCTGGGGAAGCTTAGGAGAATAGAATACCGCCTTCCCCTCTCTCCTAACCTCCACCTCATAGCCTAGATCAGTTCCTTTCATCTTCTCCTAAGCGCCTCCAAGAGCTCCCCGACGATCAGCCTCGGAATATTCCCCCGATTCTCAAGGGTCAGGGTGATGAGCCTTTTTCCAGCAGCTCGCTTAACCTTCAGGACTAGCGGATCTCGGGAGCGGTAATGAACTGTTAGGATCGCGTGCTTAGGCGATGAGAGAAGCTTGTCGACTGCTTCTCTGAACTTCTCGCTGTAAAGCTCCATGGGGCCGACCTCGTCCACCACGACCACCTCCGCATCCGAGATCCCATCGAGTATCGCCGAGACGCCGATCCTCTCCAAGTCCTGCAGATTGATGAAGTATTTTCCATGCCTCGGCCCTCCGCGGAGCCTCACGTGAGCAAGTATTCCTTCTCCTCCGCTGATCCTCTTAACCGCGAAGCCGACCCTCCTCCCCCGCTCCCTGATCTCCCCAGTATACATGCCCTCAACCTTGACGCCACGCTTCCTCAGCTCATCAATCACCCTCAGGATCGCCGTGGTCTTGCCCGTGCCTGGAGCACCAGTCAAAGCGTAGAGAAGCCTCCTGTCCATCATGGAGTTCATCTAAGCCTCCTCGATCAGCTCCCGATAAGAAGGTTTCTCGGATGCTACTCAATGATCACGAGCTCGAGAGGGGATGTGGGTCTAAGGGGTATCATCTGGCCCAGGCCCCTAGAGACATAGAGCATAGAGCCGTCAAGCTCATACAGCCCTCTGGTGTATGCGGAGTTCGAGAAGATCGTTAAGCCTCCTAAAACCAGCCCTCCGTGAGTGTGGCCCGCGAGAATCAGCTTCGCCTTTCTACAGCTTAAAGCGACATTCGGATCATGTGCTAAAAGGATCTCAGAGTTCGAGCACACCTCATATCTCCTGCTATCTCTCCAATCCACGCCGAAGATCCTTCCAACCCTGCTCTCAACAGCCTCATCGAGGAGAGGCTTAAACCCGCATCTCTTTAGAACCTCGATCAACTCCCCCGTTCTGCCACACCAGTAATCATGATTCCCAAGAACGGCATACTTCTCCTCGGCATCGATCAGCGAGAGGTATTTCTCAACAGGTTTGAGCGATTGCGTAAACTCGTCGATCACATCTCCCCCGTGGAGAACTATGTCGGGCTTCTCATCATCGAGGATTTTGAGAACATGTTCCTCGACCGAGCCGAAGGAGTGTATGTGGGTGTCGACGAGGAATGCTATCTTCGCGTCGAAGCCGAGCTTGAGTCTGGTTACTAGGATCCTTATGCTCTCAGAATAGGAGTAAGCCATGAAGGCTAAGGAGCTTGGAATTAGGGCTATGAGCAAGCTTCTCCTCGACACCTTCGGCAAGGTTGGATCACTCCGGGGAAAACTCGTCAAGCTTTCTTTGAGCAAGCTTTGAAAGGGTCTTCCAAGTAGATCTAACATGCTCGCTCCTGAGATCTCCTCTTCTGAGGGCTTGGATCAGAAAGCTTCTGGTCTTGGGATCTGAGGGATAGCCTGATCCGAAATCTCCAAGCTCAGCCTTCAGCCTTTCTATCAGCTTGTCTCTCTCACATTTCGCGATGATCGAGGCGGCGGATACCACAGGATATTTCTGATCAGCCTTATGCTCGAGTATGAGCGAGCATCGATGGGATGCGAGTTCTTCGATGAGCTTCCTGAATTCGATATACTGGGTGGATGGGAGATCTATGTAAGCTGCGTCAGGCTTCAGCCTATCTATCAGCTCTGCGAACAGCCTAGCTTCAAGTTCATTCAAGCCCTTGGCCCCGCTTCTCCTCGTAGACTCATCAACTCTCCGAGCTTCGACCACGATTATCTCAACCCTGTCAGCAACCTCTTTGATCAATTTCGATAGCTCCATCCTGACCCCAGGAGTAAGCTCCTTCGAGTCCTTAACCCCCATGCTTATCAGCGAGTCGACTTTCGACTGATCGATCAGGATTCCCGCGACGACCATGGGTCCTATGACCGCCCCTCTCCCAGCCTCATCTATGCCGCAGATTCTCAACGCTCAATCCCATCAAGATATTGCTCATAAGGATTTTCCCCAAGCGAAATGAGTCTTTTTTAGTAGCGTCAACCCTAATCAGCCCGCTGAGGGTTGGGATGACCTCAACCGAACGGATCAAGAAGCTGATAGAGATCCTGAGGGAAGGTGGGCTGACCGGAGCTATCCTGAGATCTCAAGCCAACATATTCTACTTCACGGGCTATAGGGGGTCGGGAGCTCTCCTCATCCCGATGGATGGGCTTCCAACGCTTTACGTTCCTCCCCTCGATTTTGAGCTCGCCGAGGAGATGGCAGCTGGAGAAATCCAGATCATAAAGCTCGAACAGCATTCAACGATCCAAAGCGTATTCGAGAGCATACCCGAACGCATGAGAACCAGCTTGGGATTCGACTTTCTGAGCGCTGAAGATTATCTCAAGATCTCTGAGCGGCTCGCTGGATCCATGACCCCGATCTCAGATCGAATCTGGAAGCTCAGGATGGTCAAGGATGATTCTGAGATCGCTCGGATAAAGAAGGCGTGCGAAATCTCCTCTAGATGCATGGAACTCGCATCCGAGATAATAGGTCAAGGAGTCGCGGAGTCAGAAATAAAGGCTGAGATCTTGAAGGAGATGCTGAATCTGGGAGGGGAGAAACCCGCCTTCGACATAATCGTTGCCTCAGGGCCAAGCTCATCGAAACCTCACGGCTCTCCAGGCAGCAGGCTGATAAGATCAGGAGACGTGGTGGTAATCGACATCGGCACCGTTTATGAGGGCTATTGCTCCGATATGACCAGGACCTTCTATGTGGGATCAGAGCCCAGCGAGGAAGTTGAGAAGGTCTATCAAGCGGTCTTGGACGCGAAGCAGAAGGCTGAAGAATCTCTTAAGATAGGCATGACCGCCTCAGACCTTTACCAAAGCGCTTATGATCAGCTTGCTTCAGCGGGCTATGGAGAATACTTCATCCATGGGCTAGGACATGGGGTTGGAATAGAGATACATGAGCCTCCGAGGATCTCGAGGAACATCGAGGAGGTCTTATCCGAGGGAATGGTGCTAACCATAGAGCCCGGAGTATATCTCCCCAAGAAGTTCGGGGTGAGAATCGAGGACACGATATTGGTCAGGCGGGAGGGGGTCGAAAGGCTAACCCACGCTTCATATGAGCTGAGCTTAGATTAGCCTCCAAACCTCCTCTGCCTTCTCTGATAGGTCCTTATAGCCCTCATCAGGTCTATCTTCCTGAACTCGGGCCAGTAAACGTCTAGGAAGATTAGCTCGCTGTAGGCGGACTGCCATAGGAGGAAATTGCTTATCCTCTCCTCCCCAGATGTCCTGATTATCATATCTGGATCTTGGATCGGTAGATCGGCCGTGTAGAGATATCTGCTGATGAGCTCCTCGTTAATCTCCTCGATCTTGACCTTTCCCGAGAGAACGTCTTTTGCAAGGCTTCTGGCAGCATCAGTTATCTCTGCCCTGCCACCGTAAGCTATTGCGAGATTGACAAACAGGTTGTCATATTCTTTCGTCAGTTCCTCAAGCTTCTCAAGTGCTTCTCTCAGCTCTCCTGGAAGCAGATCCTTTCTTCCCAACACTTTAACCCTTATCCTGTTCTTATGCAATAGATCTCCCTTAAGGTGCTCCTCCAACTTCTCTCTCAATATGTTGAAGAGCTCTTTGATCTCCTTCTCATCTCTCCTGAAGTTCTCAGTCGATAGGACGAAGAAGGTGATGACCTTCACCCCGAGCTCAAGGCACCACCTAACAACTTCCTCGACCTTCTTGGCTCCAGCTCTATGGCCCAGCCAAGGCTCCAACCCCCTTTTTAAAGCCCACCTCCTGTTCCCATCCATTATGATCGCTATGTGGGATGGGATCTCACCTCTCCCTATCACCCTGCTGAGCCACTTTTCATAGATTTTATAGGCGCCGATGAGCCTTAGCAAGCTCTGGATCATAACTTCCTCTAAATATACGTGTATCGCTAAATGATAACTTTAATGCCTAGGCTTTCTCCTGAAGTATTTTGAGTAAGTTTTCCTCAAGATTCTAGTAATTAGAATCGTGACGGTCATGGCCGCCATCCCGAGGATCGCGGTAACTATCAGCAGGAATACTTGAGGATTTTCAAAGCCTCCAGAAGCTCCCACAGTCAAGATTATCCCAGTTCTCTTGAGCAGCGCCCACAGCCATAAAAGCAGAACAGACCCCCTGACCATGAGCCAGAAGCTCGGGTTTCTCGTGAAGAGGTAGTATACGGTGTTCGCCAGGATCGCGATGAAGATTGCTATCGATATTATGTCTATCGAGCTGCTTATATAGACGCCAGCTATGAAAGGAACCTTATCAAGCCACCAGAGGACATGGGTCGAGAACTCGGGGGCATCGGGATAAGCTTCCTTGACGGCCTTTAGCGTTGAGACGTAGCCCGTGTAAAATCCCATGAGCAGGAGGAGTATGGTGGCGAAAGCTGCGTAAGCTCTGAGCTGAGTGTAGGCGGGCATCCTGAAGATTCTGAACGCATTTCTAAGGCTCGATCCTATTCTCTGATCGATCCCGAACCCTCTTATGATGAAGTATACCCCGATTGAGGAGAGTATGAAAGGTATCGAGGCTATGTTCACCATGTAGAGTATCCCGATTATCGCCATGAGCAGTCCAGGTATCCCCAAGAATATCTTCGAGTATCTAGGCTCCGTGAAGATGAGCTTGAGATACCTCCCGAGGATAAGCCAGGTTTGCTCGACCGATTCGCTGTGCCTGACCACCACTCTCCTGACGGACATTATAGGAAGCCTGGAGGAGAGTATTGGGGTTACAAACTGATCCGTTACTCCGTCGCTCACCAAGATGCATCCATCGGCCTTGAACCTCTCGAGAACCTTGTCCAGCTCGCTCATTATCTTCATATCCGCCTCAAGCCCCTCCCCCTCCTCTCCAGCCACCGTCGCCACCTCAACGTCATCCCCAAGCTTCTCCGAGAGCTCGCGGTAAATCTTCAGGGCTCCGAAGATGGCGTTGGCATCTGCTTCCTCCGGATCCGCGAGGAGAAGGGCTTGAGCCGCCTTCAGGTTCTCTTCGAAGCCTATTATCGGGGTGGAGATCCCAGTCTTTCTGCCGACATCGTTATCTCTATCGACCACGAGTATCAAAAGCTTCTTCGCTGCTTCCGTCATCGATTACCTACATAATAAAACTCTAGAAGGGATGAAATAAGCCTTGCTCAGCTTCTCTTGACAAGCTCCTCCAGCTCCTCCCCATCCTCTATCAGAGCCTTGAACTCTTCGAAGGTGAGCTTCCTGCCCGACGCGAGCTTAGATCGGGCTTCAGCCTTAAGCTTCTCCTTAATCATCTTCTCCCTTCTCTCCTCCTCAAGCCTCCTATACTTCTCAAGCCTCTCCTGAAGCTCAATGATCCTAGAAGAGATGATTATTTTCTCGGCTTCGAGCTTCATCAACTTATTCTTGGCTTCAACATATTTCGCATGCCACTCATCGCTCCTCTGCTTAAGCTCCTGAACTTTCTCCCTCAGAGCCTTTTTCTGCTCGAAGCTCTTGCTCAGCTTCTCCTTCAGGGCACCTATCTGCTCTCTCAAGCTCTCAAGCTCCTCCTCGATACGGCCGATCTCGTCTCCCAAGCCATCCACCTGCCCCTGAAGCTCCTCTTTTCTGGCCACCTGTTCAAGCCTTTCATGAAGCTCGTCGAGCAGGTTGCTGAGCCTTCTTTCCTCCTCCCTTGGAAGAGGCTGCGTCTGGATCCTCCAATCGACCTCTTGGATCTTCGCTTTTATCTCTTCAGGGCTCTCCTTAATCCCTCTAAGCTTTCTAAGCTCAGCTTTCAGCTTCCTCAGCTCCTCCCTCCTGGACCTCAGCTCCTCCTTCTTCGAGGAGAGAGATTCCCTAAGCTTGGCCAGAGCCTCCCGCTTCTCCCTATCCTCCTCTCTGAGGCTTTTAAGCTTCTCAACGTAGGGCTTCAGCTCCCTGTGAATCCTATCTCTCTCGTCCGCGAACCTTCTTGCTTCCTCCTCGGCTTCCCTGATCCTCATGTTTAGGGCTCGAAGCTTCTCCCTAAGCTCGAAGAGCTCCTTCTCGATCTTCTCAGGATCTTGGCCAGACATGATCTCACCTTAGCTCCAAATCTTCTTCTAAGAGAAACCTGGTGAGCATCGCGTGAAGCTCGGAGAGCCCCTCCATGGTTACAGAGGAGACTGGGACTATCGGCATGCTTATGATTATGTCGTGCAGGGCTTCAGCTATCTCGCGGGAAAATGCCCTAAGTCTTCCTCTCGTCATGTTCTCAAGGTCTACTAGAAGCGAGTCAAAGGATTCGCTCCACCCCTCTATTTTCTCAACTTCCTCCCTAGGGATAGCATCTATCTTGTTCAGGGCATGGATTAGCGGGATTCCGAAGGAGAAGTAGACCGATGCCGAGAGGAACATGCTTGAGACGAAGTTCTTGACGGTGGTGCAGAACATGGGGTCTAGGACGAATATCATCGCCTTCCTCTCCTTGAGCCCGATGTTCTCCGCGAGGATAAGCCCTTCCTGCCTGAAGGCGAACAGCTCAAGCTGACCTGGAGTATCCACCAAGATGTAATCTGGGTTAAAGGACTTAACTTCTTCTCTCAGCTCTTCAGCCTGCCTCGCGATCTCGCGTATGGACGCTATCAGCGCAGCGTTCGGGCCAAGCCTCCTAGTGGCCATGATTCTCTCATAGTCGACCATATCCCTAACATCCACGTCAGGCTCATAAGGGAGAACTTGAGCCGCTGGATCTAGGTTGACTATTATCGTTGACCAGTCTTGAGATCTGAGCCAGTCGCTGAGGGCTGATGTGAGCGTCGACTTACCTGAGCCAGCCGTTCCAACGATGAACACCGTGTTCATCTTCGATCCCCTCCGCGAATCCTACCAACCTCTGCTAAGCGCTTAGGCTAGAAGACTCCCGAGAATCCTGAAAGCATCTCCTCGTCCTCGCTCCTCAAGGATCTCAGAACCCTCTCCTTCTCCTCCCCAGAAACCTCCTCAGCCAGATCCTTAGACAGCTCCAAAGCTCTCTTACACTGCTCCTCGCTTCCCAAGATCCTGATGTAAAAGCCTTCCCTATCAAGCGGCTTAGCGTCCTTGAATAGGACGTTCGCCCTTGAAACTATTTCATCCTTCAGCAAGATCTCTCTAAGCTTTTCAGCAGCTTCTCCCTTGGCGTAAAGCACAACCTCCATTCTCCCTCCCCCTACTTCTTTGAGGAAGTCCACCACTCCAAGTATTCAGCGTATTTCTTCCTCCTTTTATCCTCCCTAAACTTTTCGTCTAGGCTCCTCTTCGACTCAATTACAAGGTCTTGGGTGGTGTAAGTGAGCCCGCATCCTGGGCAGACGTAGGAGCGCGTATCCCGATCATAGATCATCTTCGAACCGCATTCACGGCAATAAGGCAATCCTGATCGCTACTTGCTCGGCTGCACGCCTATTAAAGGATTATCTTTTACGAGGCCTGCTTTCCTTCTTCAAGTCTTCTTGCAAACTGAAGGAAATAAAGCGCTAAAGCTATGAAAACGATTATCGGGAGGAGTAAGATCAATAGAATTATTATCGGATTGACCTCTCCATGAAAGATTATCGGGAAGGGTCCTACTATGATCAGACCTCCGCTCTCGATTTTTTCGGCTGGAGCGAATCCGAGAAAGAGCAAAAACAAACCGACGATTATCAGGAAAGCTCCCACTAGGAGGAGAAGAGGTGAGATCTCCGAAGGTATTCGCAGCCTCTCCATGCCTCACCACCCTGATAGGATCGCGAAGACAAGGAGGAGAAAAGCGGCGAGCACAGCGAATAGGAGAAGGATCGGTCTAAGCGCTTGATCTCCGAAAATTATTGGGAAGGGTCCTATCAGGATGACTCCCCCTCCCTTAACCTTCATTCGGCTGGAGAGGAATGCGAGCATTATGAATACTGCTCCAAGCAAGATAAGCGCTAAGCCGACAGCGATCATGATCGCGTTCATAGCTGGCGTGGGCAAGACTTCGTGGGGCTTCTCGATATATTAGCGTTATCCATCCTAAGGTCCGCCAAGATCAATATTAATTAAGTTCTTAGCCGATCTTTTTAACCTTGGAGGAGTAGGAATGGCTCTCGGAATTGCAGGAGCTTATGATCGCGCGATCACAGTCTTCTCCCCTCAAGGCAGGCTCTACCAGGTCGAATACGCGTTAGAGACGGTCAGATCTGGTTCCACAGCCCTGGCCATAACCTGTAACGAGGGCTGCGTCCTAGCGGTCGAGGAAAAGATGCATACCAAGCTTCAGAACGCTAACTACTCTTGGAAGCTATTCCAAATAGATGATCATATAGGGGCGGTTGCGGCTGGCTTAAACTCGGATGCTCGGGTCTTGGTTGACAGCGCTAGGGTTAGAGCTCAGATCCTAAGGCTGACCTACGATGAGCCTCCAACGGTTGAGTCCGTAACGAAGTACATCGGGGACCTGATGCAGATGTATACTCAGCACGCTGGGGTCAGGCCCTTCGGGGTCGCCCTCCTCTTCAGCGGGGTGGATGACACGGGGCCAAGGCTCTTTTACACGGAGCCAAGCGGGATGGTGCTAGAATATGATGCATGGGCCATCGGGAGAGGGGCTGAGAAGGTTAGGGAGATCCTTGAGACGGACTATAAAAAGGAGATGAGCCTAAACGATGCCATAGCCCTCGCGGTCAGGTGCCTCGTAGAGTCGGCAGAGAAGATCGATGAGAACTGGACCATCAGGCTCGCGACGGTCCCCACGTCGACTAAGCAGTTCACGCCGATGGCTCAAGATGAGTTGAGGAAGATCATGGAGCCCTTGATCAAGAAGAGGATGGGTGAGGCTTAGAAAGGCATTTTAACCCGAGCTTAAACATCTTTCTACTGGGGAGAGATAAGACCTTGTCCAAAGGTTACACTATAGCAAGGCTTGAAAGGCGTGGAGAAACCTTCGAGATCCTCGTAGACCCAGATAACGCCCTGAGATACAAGATGGGAGAGAAGGTTCCAGTCTCCAAGATCATCGTCTATGAGGAGGTTTACAGGGACGCGAAGAAGGGGATAAGAGCTGGGGAGGAGCTGCTTAGAAAGAGCTTCGGGACCACGGACTTCATGAAGATCGCTGAGACGATTCTCAAGGAGGGCGTCGTTCAGGTTACCGCGGAGCAAAGGAGAAGGCTGATAGAGGACAAGAAGAAGCAGATAATCGACTTCATATCAAAGAACACGATAGACCCCAGAACGAATCTCCCACATCCTCCTCAGCGTATCGAGCTGGCGATCGAGGAAGCTGGAATTCAGATAGACCCCTTCAAAGACGCTAAGGAGCAGGCTCTCAAGATACTCGAGAAACTTAGGATAATCCTGCCGATCAAGATGGGGATACTGAAGTTCAAGATAAGGCTTCCAGCGGACATCGCCGCCCGAGCATACGGCATAGTCAAGAGCATGGGAAAGATAACGAGCGAGCAGTGGGGGAAGGATGGAAGCTGGACGAGCATAGTCGAGGTTCCAACAGGCCTTCATATAGACCTAATAGATAGGCTTAACAA
>CAYXHS010000026.1:0-14082 GCA_964465105.1 uncultured Nitrososphaeria archaeon | reverse complement strand
AACTGGGCTTGTTGGAGGATGCATTCCGACCGTGGGTGGGATCGTGGTCTGCTTGGAGCGGATGAATAGGATAACGGTTGATGAGGAGAACTTGATGGCTGAGGCGGAGGCTGGAGCGACCTTAGCCGACCTAATAGGAGCTGCGGAGAAGGCTGGGCTGTTTTTCCCGCTTCATCCTGGGGATGAGGGTGCTCAGATCGGAGGGCTGATAGCGTGTAACGCTGGAGGGGTTAGAGCGGTCAAGACCGGGGTGATGAGAAACTACGTCAAGGGGATCGAGGTCGTCCTACCTACCGGAGAGGTGATGACTCTAGGAGGGAAAATTCTAAAGGATAATGTCGGCTATGACTTGATGCAGCTGATAATCGGAAGCGAGGGAACTCTTGGGATAATAACGAAAGCTTGGATAAGGCTTAGCCCGAAGCCAAGCGCCTTCGCCACGATAATAATCCCCTTCGATGATCGGAGGAAAGCCCTAGCAACTGCTCCTAGAATTCTTCAAGAAGGAGTTCTCCCGCTGGCGATGGAGTACGTCGAGAGAAGGCTCGTAGATAAGGCAGCTAGGGAGCTGAACATGGTTTGGCCTTGTCGGAGCGGAGAGTATCAGCTTATGGTGATCTTGGCGGAATCGTCTGAGGAGGCGCTTCTCGCCGAATGCGAAAAAATCTTAAGCCTATGCGAGGATGTTGGAGCCTTAGAGCCTCTTCTGGCTGAAAGCAGGAGAGAGCAGGAAGAGATCCTAAGGATTAGAAGCGAGCTTTATCCGGTTCTGAAGAGGGATATGGTGGATACTCTCGATGTGACCGTTCCGCCGTCGATGATGGCTCAGCTGATAGAGGAGATCGAAGGGATCGGGCGGAGACATGGCATCGAGATACCTGTGATCGGCCACGCTGGAGATGGAAACCTTCACGTCGTAATCTTAGAGAAAGATGGATGGAGCATGAAGGATTATGAAAGAGTTGAGGACGAAATCTATGAGAAGACGGTTGAGCTTGGAGGGGTCATCACGGGAGAGCATGGGATAGGGTATGTTAAGAAGAGGTTCTTCGCTAAATACGTGGATCCTAGGATCTTGAAGCTGATGAAGAGCTTGAAAAGCATCTTCGACCCGAAGAACATATTAAATCCTGACAAGATCTTTCCATAACCCTCAGGTATGAGGATCACCTTCATACTGTACACTACTGGTAGATGCAATCTTAGGTGCAGGTATTGTGGGGGAAGCTTTGATCCTAGGCTGGTTCCGTGGAGGGTCGAGTACGATGTCGGGCTTCTAGAAGATTTGATCAGGGATGAGGATGTGATAGCATTTTACGGTGGAGAGCCTCTGCTTAACCTTGAGTTCATCGAGAAGATGATGGACCTTTTTCAGGAAAACCGCTACGTTCTTCAGACTAATGGGGTTCTCCTCGATAAGGTTGAGCCGAAGGTTCTCGAAAAGTTCGACACGATTTTAGTCTCCATCGATGGCGGGAGGGAGATCACGGACGGGAACAGGGGCGTTGGGGTTTATGATAGGGTTTTGAAGGCTGCGAAGATCTTGAAGGCTAAGGGCTTTCGAGGAGACTTGGTCGCTAGGATGACTGTCACACGCGACTCCGACATATATCGGGATGTGACCCACCTCCTGAAGCTCGGAATATTCGATCATGTTCACTGGCAGCTAAGCATGGTCTGGGTGGATAGAGGTTCATGGGGAGACCTATGGGGCTGGATAGATGGATCTTATAAGCCTGGGTTGAAGAAGCTTTTCGATGAGTGGATCTCAGCCCTCGAGATGGGTGAGATTCTCGGAGTGGCGCCCTTCCAAGGAATCTTGAAGAGAATTCTTCGTGGAGGCCCTTATCCTCCGTGCGGAGCTGGCGAGGACTCCTTCACGATCCTAACGGATGGTAGGGTGATTTCATGCCCGATAGCGGTTGAAGAATGTTGGGCGAGGGTCGGTGTGCTCGGAGAGATTTCGAGGAAAGAGCTTGAGAGCATGAAGAATGAGCTGGATGAGCCTTGTAGGTCATGTGATCTGCTGGAGATCTGCGGGTCGCGCTGCCTCTACACGCATAGGGAGAGGCTTTGGGGCGATGAGGGAGTTAGGGCGATATGCGAGTGCTCGAGATACGTCATAAGCTTGGTTCAGGAGAATCTTTGGAGAATTGAAGAAGCTTTAACTGGAAGCGGCTACAAGCTTGAGGACTTGGTGTATCCGAGATACAATAACACGGTTGAGATAATTCCGTGAAGGATGTGGAAGGGAGTCAGGGTGAGCTGAGCTCATCACCCATCAGCTACTGCAACCATCATCATTCCGATAGGCGATAGATGCAGGAGGTTTAGAAAAATCTTATCACCTTAAAAGGTTTGAGAAGCATCACTCTTTCAGGGATCTTGGTAGAGCTGTCGCGCCTGTTCTCGCTAGCTCCTTTATCCCGAAGCTTCTCATGAGCTCGATGAATGCGTCGACTTTCTGGGGCGTTCCAGTTACCTCGACTATCGCTGCCTGCGGGGATATGTCGACTATTCTTCCCCTGAATGCTCTGACGTAGTAGTCTAGGTCTGCTCTCGTCTCTTGGTCTGGGACGTGAACCTTGACGAGCGCCATCTCCCTGATCACCGTGTTGGCTGGGTCGAGCCTTGAAACCCTCACGACGTCGATGAGCTTTCTGAGCTGCTTCACAACCTGCTCGATCATGGGCTCATCCCCGTAAAGCGTTATGGTCATCCTGGCGAGATTCGGGTTCTCGGTTGGGCCGACCGATATGCTCTCTATGTTGAAGTTTCTCCTTCGGATGAGCCAGGAAACCCTGAAGAGGACTCCAGGCTTGTTCTCGACTATGAATGAGATTACGTGAAGGGGTCGGCCTGCATGCTTAACCTCCACCTCTCCTCACCTCCCTCAGGTCTATTATCGTCTCGGTTAGAGGCTTTCCAGGCGGGGCGAATGGAAGGACAGGCTCATCAGGCCTTATCCAGACATCTATCACCGTCGTCCTATCGCTGCTCATCGCCTCCCTGAAAGCTTTAGAGAACTCCTCCAAGGATTGAGGCCTCGCGGCGTTAGCTCCATAGGCTTCAGCGAGCTTGACGAAGTCTGGGCATCCTCGCTTCAAGCACGTCGCGCAATACTTTCTCCCATAGAAGAGGTCTTGCCAATACTTCACCATCCCAAGCCACCCATCGTTCAATATGACGACTATCACGGGTATCTCGGCGACGACCGAGGTCGCGAGCTCACGCTCAGTCATGAGAAAGCTTCCATCACCATCTATATCAACCACTACGCAGTTAGGCTTGGCGACCTTAGCTCCTAAGGCCGCTGGAAAGCCGAACCCCATGGTTCCCAAGCCTCCTGAAGTGATGAAGGTTCGCGGATGATAAGCCTCGAAATACATCGCGGCCCACATTTGGTTTCTCCCAACTCCAGTTGTAACTATTCCGTCTGCCGGCATGAGCCTTCTGATCTCTTTGATTATATTTCTTGGAGATAGCTCGCTCGAGGAGGGCTTCTGGAGCGATTCAAGCTGATCTTTAACCTCCTTGATCCTCTTCAACCACGTGGATCTATCAGATTTTCTCGAGATCTTTTTCACAGCATCGTAGATCGAGGAGAGAGCCTTCTTCGCGTCAGCCACTATCGGTATGTCGGGCTTGATGTTCTTCCCTATCTCAGCGGCATCTACGTCTATGTGGATTATCTTTCCTTCCTTTCCAAAATCCTCGAACTTTCCAACGGATCTATCGCTGAACCTTGTTCCAACAGCTAGGATCAAGTCTGCCTCGGGTACGAGCTTGTTTGCCACTGCCGATCCATGCATCCCTATCCTCCCGAGATAGAGCGGATGATTCTCTGGGAAAGCTCCCTTCCCCATGAGGGTTACCACGACAGGGATCGACATGAACTCGGCGAGCGTCTGAAGCTCCTTCGAAGCGTTCGACAGGATCACCCCACCTCCAGCCAAGATCATCGGCCTCTCAGCATTTAGAAGGAGCTCGGCAGCTCTCTTGACCTGTAGGGGATGAGGCTCCTTGACCGTCTTAGGGCCTTGCTGAGGGACTTCTACATCTAAGCTTACTTCAGCCTCCTGCCTCTGAACGTCGATCGGGAAGTCTACGAGCACTGGGCCAGGCCTGCCCTCGGCCGAGATGCGGAAAGCTTGCTTGATCGTTCTCGGAACCTCTTCTGGGCTTTGGATCTGGAAAGAGTATTTCGTGATCGGGGTCGTTATCCCGATTATGTCCGCCTCCTGGAAAGCATCCTTGCCTATCATGGATCTGGCGACCTGACCCGTGATCGCCACAACAGGAGAGGAATCCATGTAAGCTGTCGCTATCCCTGTCACGAGGTTCGTCGCCCCAGGGCCTGAGGTCGCCATGCAGACCCCAACCCTGCCTCCAGCTCTAGCGTAGCCATCTGCCGCGTGGGCTGCACACTGCTCATGCCTAACTAAGATGTGCCTGATCTTTGAGTCGTAGAGAGCATCATAGACTGGGAGGATCGCTCCTCCTGGGATCCCGAAAATGACCTCAACTCCCTCATTCTCAAGGGATCTTATCAGCGCCTTCGCCCCGCTCAGCCTCATGGTCTTAAGGCATGATAGATGAAGCTGGTAAATTAATTTGTCCCCTTTTTCCAGCGTTGCAGGATTTTTGGATTCATTCATGGAGTTTCATGGACATGATTTAAGTAGTGGGGGGAGTCTGATGAGCTGGTATGAGAAGTGATCTGATAAAGCGTGGATTGGAGAGAGCACCTCATAGAGCTCTTCTATATTCTCTGGGGCTTGATCGATCTGATTTCGAGAAACCGTTCATCGGGGTCGTGAACAGCTATTCAAGCCTCGTTCCAGGCCACGTTCATCTGAAGAGGGTGGCGGAGGCGGTCATCCAGGGTGTCAGGGAGGCTGGTGGAGTCCCATTCGAGTTTAACACGATAGTTGTTTGCGATGGGATCGCCATGGGCCACAAGGGCATGCATTATTCCCTGCCATCTCGAGAGCTTATAGCTGACTCGGTTGAGACTATCGCGGAAGCTCATGCTTTGGATGGCCTCGTCCTGATACCTAACTGCGATAAGGTTACTCCTGGAATGCTCATGGCCGCTGCCAGGCTCAATATACCAGCCATAGTCGTTACGGGAGGACCCATGCTCTGCGGCTGGTTCGAGGGGAGGAAGGTCGCATACTCTCACGTCTTCGAGGGGGTTGGAAGGGTTAAGTCTGGGAGGCTGAGCGAGGAGAAGCTTGAAGAGCTCGCGGAGGCAGCTTGCCCGACTCCAGGCTCATGCAACGGGCTTTACACAGCCAACACCATGGCGTGCATGGTTGAGGCCTTGGGGCTTTCGATTCCAGGATCCGCGACCCCGCCTGCAACGAGCTCAAGGAGGATTAGGGTCGCTCTAGAGTCTGGCAGGAGGATCGTGGAGATGGTTAGGGAGGGGCTAAGAGTCTCGAAGATCTTGACCAAGAAGGCTTTCGAGAACGCTATCCGCGTTGACCTGGCCCTCGGAGGCTCAACGAATACCGTGCTTCATCTCATGGCTGTAGCTAATGAGGCTGGAGTTGACTTAGCTCTCGAGGACTTCGATAGGCTTAGCAGGGATACTCCTCAGATCGCTGAGCTCATTCCGAGCGGAGCCTACGGTATGGATGACTTGGATAGGGCGGGCGGGATACCTGCCGTCATGAAGACCCTTGAGCCTTTGCTGAACCTCGATGCTCTGACGGTTACTGGGAAGACCGTTGGGGAAAACATCGCGGAGGCGAGAAGGCTTGACGAGGAGATTATACGTCCTCTGGACAAGCCCATAAGGAGGACTGGAGGGATAGCTATTCTCAGGGGGAATCTCGCTCCTGGGGGGGCGGTGCTGAAGACCGCTGGGGTTCCTCCGAGCATGATGAGGTTTAGGGGCCGAGCTAGGGTCTTCGACTGCGAGGAGGATGCTGTTGACGCTTTGATGAACAGGAGGATAAAGGAGGGAGAGGTTGTCGTGATAAGGTATGAGGGGCCTAGAGGCGGACCTGGGATGAGGGAGATGCTTGCTCCTACTGCGACCCTGGTGGGATTGGGGCTGATCGAGAAGATCGCCTTGATCACCGATGGGAGGTTCTCAGGAGCCACTAGAGGCCTATGCATAGGTCACATCTCCCCCGAGGCTGCCGAAGGCGGGCCAATAGCAGTGATAGAGGATGGAGATATAATCTCGATAGATGTCGAGAAGAGGAGCTTAAGCGTTGAGCTAAGCGATGAGGAGCTCAGGCGGAGGCTGGAGGCTTGGAAGCCTCCTAAGCCTAAGATCGATAGAGGATGGCTTCTCCGATACTCTCTGAGCGTATCCTCCGCTGATACTGGAGCCATACTTCGCCCTCGAGGGCTGCAAACTTAAAATTAGTCAGCTTGCCTGCAGGTCCTTAGAGCATGAAGAAAGAGGAGCTGATAGAGTTCACTGGCTACCTGATCTCCATAACCCCGAGAACTAGGAGAGGGTTAGTGGAGTATAGGCTGAAGATAATGAATCTCGGAGGAAGATGCGTGTCAGCTTACTTGCATGAGCCCAAGATACCTCTCAAGCCGGGGCTCCGCATCAAGGTTAAGGCTTTTCTGAGCAGGCAGCTAGGCTCCCCTAGATGGGTGATCGAGAAAATAGAGCCAATCAAGGATGAGAGAAGCCTGGAGCCTGAGCCGACCCTAATAGAGGAGGTGATTAGAGGAGCTTACCCGATAGTGAGCGGGAGGCGGAGTGATAAAGCGTTCAGCATGCCAGCCGAGGAGGAGGTCCTGTCGAAGATACCCTCCAACCTTCCTCAAAGACTGTACTGCATATTCGCTGAAGGCGGGTCTCAGCTGAAGATCGTTGAGGCGTTCGGCGAGAAGGAGTATGAGGTCTTCAAGAAGACCTTGAGCATGTTAGTGGAGATTGACAAGGATTCTCTCGAATCCGAGAAGATCGTTAGGAAGTATCTTAGGGAGATCGAGCTGCTGAGGCTACCTGAGTAATCTCCTCAAGTTCAACTCTATCGCTTCCTCAACCTCCTCGCGGGTCAGGCCTTTGACCTCCGCTATCAGCTTCACTAGATCTGGTATGAGACTCGGCTTCAGCTTCATACCCCTGTATTCATATGGGCCGTCGCTCTCGGTTAAGATGATCCTGAGGGACGCGTTCTCCAAGATCGATCGATGCTTGGGCTGAATCTTCGCGGCTGGGTTTATGGTGATCATGTACCCGATGGACTCGATTTCTTCGAGAAGCTCTAGGGGGCCGCTATACCAATGTATGATCGCGGATTCGATGTCAAGCCTTCTCAGAAGTTCTAAGGCTTCTCGCCATGCTTCCCTCGCATGAACGTTGATCGGGAGATCGTATTCCGATGCGAGCTTGCAGAACCTTTCAAAGATCTCTTTCTGAGCCGCGTAGGTTCTTCTAACCTTCTTGTCTAAGCCCACTTCCCCTATGCCCCTCACGTCATCCCTCTTCTCGATAAGCTTCATAACCTCCTCTACCTCGCTTCTCGCGACCTCGCCTATGCTCCAAGGATGAACCCCGACGAAGGGAAGGATATTCGAGAACCTCTCCCCGAGATCTAGAGATTTTAGGCTGCTTTCGAGATCGTCGGAGACGGAGATTATGGTCATGTTCGCTTCATGTTCCTTGAGCTCAGCTTCTTGGAGAGCGTGAGCATGGCAGTGGGCATCTACCAGCATGGGCTTCAGGAATTCTTTCCGAGAGGATGCCTTTAAGGCTAATGTTTTAATGGGGGGCGGGGTTGGCTTAAGCGGGATGAAGTCGTATTTTAAGGAGGTCAGCATCAGAACTAAGGGAAGAGTCGAGTTCAGGAACATCACCCGAGACGTCGTTAAGGCGGTTGAGGAGAGCGGGATCAAGTCTGGGATCGTGAACGTCTTCACCCCTCACACGACCACTGGAATATTCGTTAACGAGGATGAGGGCGGGCTGAAGAGGGATCTTGAGCTGATCCTAGAGAGGCTTATACCGGAGAGAGGAGGTTATGAGCATGATGAAGTTGACTACAACGCTTACGCGCATCTGAGATCCATCGTCTTAAGCCCCTCGGTGACCATACCAATCGAGAATAGGAGGCTTATGCTTGGAACCTGGCAGAGCGTCTTTCTCGCTGAGTTCGATGGACCTAGGGAGAGGAGGGTGCGCATCCAAGTTCTAGGAATGGGTTAGAAGGTGAACGATATTCTTCTCAGGGATGGCTTGTAGATTAGGGCGAGAATCAAGCCTGCTATGAATCCCCCGATATGGGCGGCGTAGGCCACCTGCGAGAACGGGGTGAAGAGCGCGTAGACGAATTGGAGGAGAGCCATTATGAAGACCGCGACTATCGCAGGAGCTATTATCGGGAAACCTATGAAGATGAATAGCCTCCTGAAGGGGAAGAAGACCGCGAAGGCTGCCATGACCCCAAAAATCGCTCCGGATGCTCCGATCGACGGAGTGAGGAGAAGCTGTCTGATCGGGTAGAACTCTAGGATGAAGTATGCGTGAGCATAGTCTGCGGCGATTCCGCTCGCGAAGTATAGGATCAGGTATCTAAGCCTGCCCAAAACCCTCTCGACATCTGGCCCGAAGATGAAGAGCGCGAACATGTTCAGGAATAGGTGGATGAAGCCTCCGTGAAGAAACATGGATGTTATCAGCCTGTAAAGCTCTTTCCCGAGTATCGTGTAGTATGGGATCGCTGAGAACCTTATGATTATCTCCTCGAAGAGCTTTGGATCCGTATTCTGAAGGATTATCGTGGTCAAGCCTATGATGAGGTTTATCCCGATTATCGTCCAAGTCGCCTTTGCGCTCGGAGTCCTGACAACATAGCCTTCCATTCAGCCCGAGCCTTCCGATCCATCCTTATTAATCGTTTTCCCTATGAAGGCGAGCGGAGTTTTCGGCTTCATGATCTCCCTCAGAAGCACCGTGGCATAGGATCCTGGTGGAAGCTCTATTGACAGCTTTAGGGATGAGCCGCCGAACTCGAGAATCCTGCAGCTCCATCTCGGCACGGTTATCGGGCGGAGGGACCCCCGTGTAGATGCTTCTGGGCAAGATTTCAGCCTAAACATCTTGAACTCTAGATCAAGTTCTCTCATCACCTCTAGGAGAATATCGCCCTTCCTGCTTCTCGGGATCGGGGAGAGATATCCTGGAACTGGGAGAGCTATGGCCAGCCTTCCCCGCTCAAGCATTCTCTCAACTTGACTCAGGTTCCCGCTTGAAACCTCTATTGGCCTGCTAGGCTCAGGTCTGCCGAACCGATCAAGCCTCATCGCAAGATCTCCAAGCTCAACCTCCTTCAACAGGTTTTCGGATATGATTCTTGAGAGAGCCTTGTTGAATATCAGGGCTGAGACCGATTCGACCATAAGCCTCCTAAGCCTTAGAGGAAGAGACCTCAACGCTCCTAGATAGTCTCCTGGATTCTTGGCGAGATATCTCAAGACCGCCCGCTCATACCTCAAGCTTCTAGGGAAGTATTCTAGCGCCTGCTTTGGGTCGAAGTCCTCGAGAAGCCTTCTCCTCGCTTCCCTGTTCTCGGGGCTTTCAAGCGGAGAGAACTCGGTCAGGAAAGTCTTCACCGCGTCCTCCAGCCTCCCCTCGATCATGCATCTTCCCACCAGAGCTGTTATCGGCCTCGCTATCCCGAATCTCTGATGAGCGTAAAAGTTGGGCAGGCCGCGTGAGCTCAGTTCCTTGATGCACTTCTCCGCTTCCTCGAGCTCTCCGCTCAGATTCCTGATCGTTATCTCGAACAGGTTTCTCGCAAGCTTCTTGGATGATAACTTCCTCGCAGCATAGGATACTGGGAGAACCTGAATAAGCTCGCCGATTCTCAGGCCCTGCTGGCTTATGCTCTCGCTTGGAAGGGTGATGAATTGCCAGCTAACGCTCATCTTGTCCTTTATCCCGCATACCCCTATTTCCCCAGGCTTTATCCCGAGCTTCTTCGCGATGACGGTGCAAGCCCTGATCGTATCTATTCTTCTCTTTCGCATGACGGCGAGAACATGGTCTCCCAAGCCCTCCGAGAGCCCTCTCCAAGACTCGTAAGCTGATCGAGCATCTAGCCCATCGGTCAAAAGCTCCCAAGCCAGGAAGTCTTCTGGCCTTAGCTTTATCGCCCCGCCGACGCCTCTAGTCTTCGTGAGATATCCCTCTATCCCGATAAAGCTCTCAACCGCCTCAGGAACCAAGCTCGAAAGCGCTCCAGCCATCCTTCCTCTCAAGTTCTTCAGCTCGGCTAAAGAAGCTTGAGCTTTCCCGTGATCCTATCGATCAGAGCCGATGGGGCAGGCCCTATCCCGAGAGCTGTCACCGTTCCAGGCGGAACCTCGGTCAGCCCAGCGTCCTCAACCAACGCTGCGGGCAGCTCAGCCTCCCTCGCCTCTTGATAGAGCTTCCTGAGCTCAGCCTCGCTCTCAACCCTTAGGACCACCTTCTTCTGGCCCTCAGAAAGCCACTCCTTAAGCCACTCTGGCCTAGCTTTCCTGCATTCCTCCGCCGCGGTTATCGAGGCGTGAGCCGCTTGAGCGGCTATCTTCCCCGTGCTCATGTTTAGATCCATCCTTATCACGATAACCTGCTTGTATCTGAAGATCTTTCTCATCGAGCTGGGTGAAGCGTGAGGAGAGTAGAAAACCATTTCCCTAATCCCTTTGAGCTATCTCCCTTATCCTCTCAACCCCTCCGATCTCCTTGATGTATCTCGCGACGCATTTCGGGACGAGGCTCTCCCACTCATCGCCTCTGAGAATCCTCTCCCTTATCTTCGTCCCCATCTCCAGATCCCTGTGATAAAGGTTGATCGGCTTCACCTCGAATCCCTCCTCCTGGAAAAGCCTCCTCACGAGAGGGTTGTTCGTGTAGACCACGTCGAAGCTCGGGCAGAACGATCTCACCCTTGAGACCCAGATCGAATGCTCTCCAACATCTGGGACAGGTATCAGGAGTATTCTCTTCAGATCTATCTTTTCCTCGGCTAAGGCTTCTCGGATCATCTCGATCCTCTCTCCAGCCGTGAAGGGGTTTTCAAGCGTATGGCTATACTGCGCGCTTCCGATGACTACTATCAGCTCATCGCAATCTTCTAGAGCCGATCTTATCGCATGGATATGGCCTAGGTGGGGCGGCTGAAACCTTCCAACAAACAATCCTCGCCTCAAATCCTCCGCTAGCCTCCAGCAAGAGCATCCGGTCTAACGGTCAAGGCTTCAAGCTTCTTTAAAGGATTTAGCCGCCTGCAGCCCTCCTACGGCCTATCCCCCTTATCCTTATCGTCGCGGGCTCGCCGACCCTACCATCGACCTCAGCCTCCGCTCCAGCGAGAATCCTGCAAAGCTCTATGCTCGTCGTCGTGTGGGTTGTGAGCTCGGAGACCCTATACTCTGAGATGCCTGATGCCAGCGATGCCCAGATTACGAGCTGATCGCCGAGATGCTTATCGACGGGGGCGCCTGAGCTTATCTGCTTCAACAGGCTTCTCGCAGCCTCCTCCGCCACTCTCTCAGCTGGAACCCCGAGCCTTCCAAGGCTGTCAGCTCCCATGACCGCTCCCGACCTAAGCTCAGCGACGAGGATTATCCCGCATCCTGGATCGAGCGAGCAAGCCTTGTCCCCAGGCTTCAGGATCTCCTTCCTCACCTCGACATCGTAGCCGCTTTCACCGAGGATCCTCTCAGCCGTGGAGGCCATCCGCTCGACTATATGAGAAGGAAGCCTGCAGCTATAGCTTAGCCCGAAGATCCTCTTAACCCCTCCAGCCTCGACAAGCCTTATGGGCTTAAGCTCGTTCACTGGGCTGGACCTGGCCCTGACGACCCCACCACCCTTCGGGTAGAAGCCTCGTCTCAGGAGGCTTACCTCGAACCTGCATCCCATCTTCTCTAGGGTTGGCAGCAAGACGTATTGGAAGTATTCGACTGGAGGGGCCATCGGGTTATTTGTCCCGCCTCTAAGCTCGACCTCAACCTCGCTGCTGCTAAATGCCATGGCGGGCATCAGACTTTGAAGTATCAGGGTCGTGCTTCCAGCGGTTCCAGCGTCGAACTTCATCCTTCCTCCGCCGAGCCTCCTAGGCCTGAACGTTATTTCCTTCGACCCGACCTTAAGTCCAGAGACCTCGGCTGAGGATAGGGCTGCGACCGCCTTGACTCCTGTGAGGTGCTGCGGCCTTAAGCCTGGATTGCTTCTCCTAGCCCTGATGTTGTAGACCCGTATGGGCTTCAGGAGGACGGCCGATAAGGCGACAGCGTTTCTCAGGATCTGGCCTCCGCCCTCGCCCATCGATCCATCTATCTCTATCAGCTGCATCCAATAGGATCCCGAGGAGTCGCTACTTAGGTTTTTGCGGGGAGGATGCTGCGCCCGAGATCATGCTTTCTGCGATCCTTTGGATGTGCTCGGCCTCGGCGGGGCTGGCTTTCAGGAGGTCGGCGAGATCTTCTGGCCTCAGCTCCTTGAGCTGGTTTAGGGTTACTATTCCTCGGTCTCCGAGCCTTTCGATCATGCCGCTTGAGAGGGTTCTCAGCATGGTTATCGGGTATATCTTCTTGCTCGACACGATGTCGCTCAGGGCGAAGGCTCTCGGATACCTCCAGCCCATATACATTATCCCCTTGCATCGAGCATATCGCTCAGCGTGAAGCGAGATCTTCGTGTTGCAGACCAGGATCGCCGAGGTGAAGGCATAGGGGTGGAAGCCCAGCCTATATCCTTCCCTTAGGTCTTCTAGGGTTGCCCATAGCTCGAGAACGGTTCCGAGGCCCGTGTATGCGTGGTGGTTCTGATGATGCTTTACCTCGATTATGAAAACCTCTTCCCCCTTGAACGCTATCCCATCTATCTCGTGGCTCACGCATCTTCCCTCGAGAACCCTCCCAGGCTCAACTAGGTATCCAGCCTCTCGCAGCACTATCCTCGCATACTCCTCGAAGTCTGGCTTAGGTCTTAGGGCTGAGATCGCCTCCCTCAGATCCCTCATGTGGACTAGCTCAGGCCTGAACTTTCTTGCGAGCTCGTGGATCATGGAGAGTATCTCGGAGGTCGGAATCCCATCATGGATCCTCTCTGAGATCTCCTTCTCGAGGGATTCAGCGTCAGCCCGATCTAATCCTAGGTGAAGCGCGGTTCTTATCACCTTAGATGAGTCATATTGCTCAAGCCTCCCATCGGCCTTCCTCACCCTGAGCATGATGGGGTAAAGGTATGGATGAGGGATAAAGGCTTCTCTTGGAGAGATTAGATTCATATCTGAGGCGGTGGAAGATGTTTTGGCTGTGATGAGTCCTGGCTGCCTGAACGCGGTGAAGACGGTTAAAAGCTCTGAGCCCTCCTTCATGCGATCCCCCGAGGAGAGGGTTATCACTTAAAGTGTGGCCGCTGGATCATGTTTCGGGGGAAAGGGTTGAGCTCGAAGCTAAGACCGGTGATCTCGCTTCTAACGGATTTCGGGCTTAGAGACCCTTATGTGGCTCAGGTCAAGGCGGTGATCTTATCCTACTGCAGAGACGCCGCGATAATAGACTTGACCCATGAGGTTCAAGCGTTTAACGAGCTTCAAGCAGCTTTCATCCTTAAGGTTAGCGCTCCTCACATGCCCGAGGGAACCATTCATCTCTGCGTGATCGATCCTGGGGTTGGGACGAGGCGAAGGGGGATAATCCTCGAGACCATGAGAGGAGATGTGTTTATAGGCCCTGACACGGGCTTCATGGCTCCAGCCGCGGAGAAGCTCGGGGTCAAAGCCGCCTACATGATAGATGAGTCTAAGCTTCCTGCGAGGAGATCTGAAACCTTTCACGCTAGAGACGTCTTCGCTCATGTTGCTGGAAGGCTCGCGCTCGGAGCAAGCCCAAGCGACCTGGGTGAGAAGGTTGAAAGCTACTCTAGAATGGTTTTGCCCGAGCCTCGTCTCACGGCTGAGGGAATTGAGGCGATGATAATGCACGTGGATAGGTTTGGAAATCTGATAACGAACCTGAAGCCTGAGCACCTATCCTCTGAGCTTGGCGAAGATCTTCTCATCGAGCTTCCATCAGGCAAGCTTAGATGCAAGTTCGTCAAGTCTTACG
>CAYXHS010000025.1:11553-14137 GCA_964465105.1 uncultured Nitrososphaeria archaeon | reverse complement strand
CTGGGCGGGAAGGGGCTTGACTTCCAGGTTCGGAATGGGTCTGGGTATTTCCCCCTTCCCTATGACCGGCACCCGTTGGATGAGTTGTTTGAGCAGGTTTTTACCTTTTTCCCTGGCGGCTTAATAAGGGGGTTTGATTTTATGCTCTGCAATTCTTAAATATGTATTTAACTCGGGATTTAGGAGAATTCTTAGAGGGAGCTTGGGCGTGGGTTTTTTGGAGAGCCTCGCGGAGCCGTTGAGGTTCCTACAGTTTGCTGGTCAGCAAGATCTCTTATCGGCTATTCTCAGCCTCGTCTGGATAGCTTTCATGATGCTTTTCCTCTTTTATCCAACGTTCTCCCAGAAGCTTCAGCTATCCTACATTTTGAGAGACCTCGAGCGCAGGCTCTACAAGATCAAGCAGATCCGAGAGGAGGTTCGCCGCAAAACCCTCGAGACCCTCAAGAAGTATTCTGAGGGAGGAACGAAGGTCGATGAGGAGCTTGATAAGATGCTGCTATCCTTCGCGATAACCCCAGAGTCCATGGACCCCTATGGGATCGTCTACAAGCTTGAGCACATAGTCAATACCTGGGAGGACACCTTCGAGGAGAACGTTAGAAACTTGTGCTCTAAGGCTGACAGGGAAAGGGTTAAGACGCTCACGAACCTCGTTGAGGTCGCCCGTGGGATAGACTACCTCTACAGGCTGATAAGGCACTATTATCTCCTCGGGAAGAAGACCTCGAACATCTACATAGTCCTCCAGGTCCAGATGCTTATGCCGCAGCTCATGGAGATAGCTGAAGCCTATAGGCAGGCATGCTACGCCTTCATGCAGGGACAGCCCGTCGGAGATGGAGTCGGAGTCCTCGCCGCCGCCAAGCTCGTGGAGGGAATCGAAAAGAAGACCTACGAGGTCGCGAAGGATACGATAGTCCATGAGACCATGCTCGACGGGAGGAAGGTCTATGTCCTGAGGGCTGCTGGCCCTGGAGGGGCTGTCGGGAAGCCCGCTGACGGGATAATGAAGATCATCGAAGCCGAGAAGGATAAAGTTAAGGCGATAGTGATGATCGATGCGGCCTTGAAGCTTGAGGGAGAGGACACTGGGAAGGTCGTCGAGGGGATCGGGGCGGCGATAGGCGGAATAGGGGTAGATAAGTTCAAGATAGAGGAGATAGCTAAGAAGCTTAAGATACCGTTATACGCCTTCGTGATCTACCAGTCCATAGGAGAAGCCATCACCCCCATGAGGGAGAGCATCGCGAAGGCCGCAGACGAGGTGGCTGAAAGGATCAAGAAGCTCATCAAGAGCAAGATCGAGGAAGGCTTCTCGGTGATCGTCGCAGGCATAGGAAACACGGTTGGGATAGGAGTAAGCTAAAAGGTAGGGTGATGAAGGGTGTTCTCCGTGAAAGCGGTTTCGAGAGGTCGGGAGAAACCGATCCTAACCCCCCTGACCTATCTCAAGTGCTTGAGCTGTGAGACCATAAACTCGAGACCATTCAAGGAAGGAGACTACGTCTTCGAAGAGATTGAAGAAAAATGCCCGAAATGCGGCGGAACCAAGATGAAGATCATAGGCATTTACGTTAAGGAGCCGCCGAAGGAGAAGCGGAAGATCGGGAGGCTTTAGACCGTTCGTCAGGTTATTATCTCGCATCCATCCTCGAAGACTATTACCGTGTGCTCCGCCTGAGAGACAGGCTCCCCGAACCTCTCAACGAGCACGGGATAGGAGTATATTCTGCCAGATTTGACGAGCTTTTCGTGGATCGGCTTAAGCCTCTCGTAGTCCTTTATCCAGCGCGTGGTGTAGGGTAGGCCATTAAACCTGCTTGCAAGATATTGCATGAGAGATTTCTCCTCCTGGCTGAGTTTTCTCAGCTTAAGCTTAGCTGAAGCCATCTGGAAGATCGTTCTAAGCTTCGTCGAGACTACCTCCCCCGCCCCCTTACGCGTGGTCAGGAAAGGCTCGACCGCGTAAACATGGCCCGCCTTAAGCCTTCCAGGGCATAGGGCTCCGACGTTAGGTATCGTGGCTCCAGCATGAAGCTGATACCGCTTGATCTCATGGCCCGTCAGGTTTCTTATGGGCTTGAAGCCGAGGCTGTTCGCAGCCCTCTCTATTATTGAGCCTATCCTTGAGACTGGGGTTCCAGCCCTCATGATCTTGAGAGCTTCTCGGAGAACTATCTTGGCCGCTTCGGAGAGAGGCTCGAGCTCGGGAGCTAGGGAGACCGTGATGGCGGTGTCAGCGATGTAGCCGTCCAAGCAAACCCCCAAATCAACCTTGACCAAGCTTCTGGGAGGAACTGTAAGCCTATCTCCTGGAGGAGAGGTGTAATGCGCGGCGACCTCATTTACCCCCACGTTGCATGGGAAGGCTGGCTCAGCGCCCTCATCCCTGATCAAGCTCTCGACCGCTTCGCAGATCTCGATGATAGGCGCGGCCTCCCTGACGAGGGTCAGCACCCTGTCCCTAGCCTTCCTGGCGATGCGGCCAGCCTGCCTAAGCCTATCTAGAGCTTCTTCATCCAATAGCTATCACGTTTACCTCAAGGCTCAGCATGATATATGGATAATTCGTCCCTAGAAG
>CAYXHS010000025.1:0-11453 GCA_964465105.1 uncultured Nitrososphaeria archaeon | reverse complement strand
AGATTTTAGGTATATATCAGAGTGGGGGCTAAGACTTCCGAGCTACGGCCTCTAGAGCCTGGCTGAGAGGTGGGATACGAGGGAATGAATGAAGAGTTCGTGGTTACGCCTTGGAAGGTCGAGGGAAAGATAGATTACGGGAAGCTAATAGAGAAGTTTGGAACCTCTCCGATAGACGATAAGCTCCTTCAGAGAATCATCCAAAACGCTGGAGCAGAACACCATCTCCTAACCAGGAGGATATTCTTCTCGCATCGAGATCTCGACAAGATCCTAGACGACTGGGAGGCTGGAAGAGGCTTCTTCCTGTATACGGGGAGGGGGCCGAGCGGGCCGATGCACATAGGCCACATAATACCGTTTTACTTCACGAAGTGGCTTCAGGATAGGTTTGGGGTGAATGTTTACATCCAGCTGACGGATGATGAGAAGTTTCTGGAGGAGGAGAGGAAGCTTACCCTAGAGGAGACTCGCAGATGGGCCTACGAGAACGCTCTCGACATAGCTGCCGTCGGCTTCGACCCAGACAAGACCTTCATCTTCCAAGACACCGAATACATCAAGAACATGTATCCTCTCGCCCTCAAGGTCGCCCGCAAGATCAACTTCAGCTGGGTTCGAGCCGTCTTCGGATTCGACATGCAGACAAACATAGGGATGAGCTTCTACCCCGCGATCCAGATCGTCCCCTCCCTCTTCGAGCGGAAGAGATGCCTGATACCATGCGCCATAGACCAGGATCCATACTGGAGGATTCAGAGGGATATTGCTGAGAGCCTCGGATTCTATAAGGCGGCGGCGATTCACAGCAAGTTCCTTCCACCGCTCACGGGGCCCGTTGGGAAGATGAGCGCGAGCCAACCCGAATCAGCGATATATCTGCATGAAGACGAGAAATCTGTAAGAAAGAAGATCTGGAAAGCGTATTCTGGAGGGCAGCCCACCCTCGAGCTTCACCGAAAGCTCGGCGGAAACCCTGAAGTCGATGTGGCCTTTCAGTGGCTTTACTACTTCTTTGAGCCTGATGACGTGAAGCTGAAGAAGATAGAGGAGGATTACAGGTCTGGGAGGCTTTTGACGGGAGAGCTTAAGCTTATCCTCACGGAGAAGGTCTTGAAGTTCCTCCAAGAGCATCAGGAGAGAAGGGAGGAGGCGAAAGAGAAGCTTCAGCTATACAAGTATGAGGGGAAACTCGCAAGAGAGATGTGGGAGAAGGTTCACGAGTAGCTCGGTGATCTGATCTTGGTTTACCTTTGGAGGTTCCGAAGATTTCCTGAGAAAGGAATCGATCCAAGATATCTGAGGATACTTCTCTTCCTGAGAAATAATGGTCCGCATACCTCCAGGGATATAGCGAGAACCTTAGGATACACGCTCAAGTTCACGCAGAGATCACTTCAGTTCTTGAGGAGAATGGGAGCCGTGGATGTCTACCTCAAACCCAGCAGAAATCTTGAGAGCTTCAAGTAGGGAACAGTAATTAAGAGTGCTTATGAGCGCATTTAAGGATGGGAGTATCTGTCGTCAGGTCGCTTGACAGCCGCGAAGGAGTTATCCAAGCCCTGAAGCTCATTCAAGATAACATCTTGAGCTCGCTTGGAGATGGAAGAAAGTTTCTGATCAAGCCGAACTTCGTCTCCACGTTTAATGAGCTCGCCGCGACCCCGAAAGCCTGTGTTGAGGGAATCCTAGAATTCCTATACGAGCACTTCAACGTTTCAGAGATCTTGATTGGGGAGGCGCCGGCTCTGGGAAGCTTCGAGGATGCGGTTCGGAACTTCGGCTACCTAGAGCTTAGGAAAAGGTATAGGGAGGTTGAGCTCGTTGACCTAGATGACTACGGCCATGAAGAGATAACCTTGGAGGATGGGCGCGGAAGGTTCACGATACCCGTCTCGAAGCTCGCGCTGAGCGAGGATTTCATCAGGATATCTCCCTGCAGGCCGAAAACCCATGACACGGTCATAGTCACCCTCACGATAAAGAACGTGGTCGTGGGGTCGATCAGGAAGGGCTACAAGTCGAGAATCCACAGGGGGTGGCTTGAGATAAACTACGATATAGCCATGCTCGCGACCAAGCTCATGCCCCACCTAGGAGTGATCGATGGAACCACTGGGATGGAGGGAAATGGCCCGGTCTCAGGAACCCCGAAGAAGTGGGGAGTGATCCTCGCCTCGACGAACCCCGTCAGCCTAGATGCGGCCACATCCTACGCCATGGGATTCAACCCCAGAGACATAGGCTACCTATACTTTCTGAACAGGTGGGGCTATGGCGAAATAGATCCCGAGAAGATCAAGATTTTAGGAGAAGAGCTCGAGAGCATAAGGACGAGCTTCAAGCCTCATAGAACCTATCAACAACAACTGAGCTGGAAGAAGAACCTGAAAGAATGATCATCCACTAGAGCAAACACCTCATAAAGGCATCCAGAAGGAAAAGCCGAAAAACAAGAATAAGGCTCAAAAATGCTCCTTTAAACCTGGGAAGCCTTTTGCAACCTAAACGGTTATATCTTTGAGCGGGCTGATAGTAGCTGGGCGGCGGCAGGTAGGGCCGGGGAGCTAGCCCTTCCCTGTAACCCGAAATGGGCTACATGCGGGGGCCAGTAACCCGAGGGGGCGCTTGGGAGAAGGAGAGCACAGCGGCGGAGCCGGAGAAATGAACGCGCGCCCACACAGGGCCTCGTAGGGAGCTGCCCCATCCGTAGGGATGGGCAACAGCTCCCGAACACGCCGAACCGCGTCAGGCCCGGGAGGGAGCAGCGCTAAGGCGTGGCGGGGCCGCTGCGTGGATCCGTGTTGGACCTCCTGCCGTTGTTTCGGCTTTCTCCCTCCTGGCCACTTCTCGGGGGCTGCCGCCGCCCGTTCTTTTCTGTTTCTGGTTTTGTTAACCCTTATATGGTTGTTTGGGCTCTTTCTTGCGTGGTTTGGATTTATGGGTGAGGATATTTCTCTTGATGAGTATAAGGATGCTTGGAGGGAGCTTACTGTTCGAGAGGCTAGGAGGGACTTCGTCGGCCATCTCGCCGCCTATATAATCATCAACGCCTTCTTGATCTTCATTAACCTCTGGACCGCGCCGAGCGTTCTATGGTTCCCATGGATTCTCGCGGGCTGGGGAATAGGCTTAGCTTTTCACGGAGTTTATAGTAGGAAGAGCTTTGTGCTTGATAAGCTTAAGGAGAAGGAGGCTTTGGCGGAGCTTCTGGCAAGGGAGGAGAAGCGGAAGAAGTAGATCGAGAGGGAGAAAACATATTTTTATCTTTGGTTTTCTGGTAGAATCATGCTTTCAACCCGAGACTTCAAGAGGATAGTCAGGGAAATGGACTCTGTCAGGGGAAAGGATGTTGTCGAGTTTCTCGAGAAGACCTCGCCCTGGTTCAGGTTTTTCGAGCCGGCCCTTCAGCGGGCATCAGAAGCCTTGAAAACGCTTAACGTCTTTCATGTTCTCTATGGGCTTCGGCCGCTACCCATCTACGGAGTTCCATACATATCGAGGGAGATAATCTTCGCGGTTAAGCTTGAGAACTTAAACGAGGTTATCGAAGAGCTCAAAGGCCGCGGCTTCAGGAAGATTCCGAGTTCACGTGAAAGGCTCGGCCTCCTAGACCTGCAGACCAATAGGAGGATTGAGCTCTTGCCCGCACCAGAGCCCTTAGAATGGGATGATGATCTTATTGAACGAAGCTTTGAGAGGGAGAAGTTGAGGTTTCTTTCAGCCGAGGATTATGCCATCGCCTTAATTGGGGGTAACGTGAGCACGATGAGACTCGAGCTCGCAGCCAAGACCCTTTACGCGAACCTCGACAGCCTTGACCTAAGCTATCTCGAAGATCGGGCTTCAAGGCTTTCAGTAAAAGAGGTTTTGGATAAGCTCTTGAATGGGTTGAGAGAGGCGTCTAGTCAGCGATGAGCGTTCTAAGCCTCAGGATGGCTGGGCCGAAAAGCTTCTTTACCCTTTCCAGGACGTCGTCCTCAAGCCTCGCGACTATGATTAGGTCCGCGTCTCCGTAAACCTCGTCAACCTGATCGACTTCGCTCCAGCTTAAGATCTCTCGGATCTTCTCCCTGATCGGAAACCTCGGATCCAGGTTTAGGAGAATGTATGCTTTCTGAGGTTTTAGAATCCTGTTCAGGGCATGTTCATCGACCTCAAAGCCCATGGACCTCAAAGCTTCAGCAACCTCCCTGGGGCTTAGGTCTCGGCCGCGCTGCTCGGCCAGCCTCGCTATCTCGGAAGATATTCTCTGAAGCTCGGCTTCATCGACCTTCGTCTTCAGCACCCTTTGAATGAGCTTCTTGCTGAGATATGTCGTGGCCTCGAAGTATATCTGATTGAAATCGTGCTTAAGCTTCCCGATGGGAACATATCCCTCAGGAGCCCTCAAGGCCATCGACTGATGGACTCCCGCCCTGATCGTCTGAGCTTCTCTACTTAGCGGATGCCTGAAGGGCAGCTTTATCCCAGTGAGCTTGGAGAACTTCTCGTAAAGCTCTCTAAGCGATCCTCGATCGATCCTGAGCTTGATCCCGTGAACATCGATCAGGGCCGCGGAGACCTCGTATAGATCCGCTATCCCGTTTCTATCTCCTATCCCGAGTATCGAGACGTGAAGCTCGGCTGCCCCTGCTAAAGCCGCCTCGATCGTGTTCGCGGAGGCGTAGCCATAGTCGTTGTGGAAGTGAGCAGATAGGGGGGTCTTGCACATGCTCCTGAGCTTCTGGAAGAAGTCTCTGGCCTGAGGTGGGGTGAGAGCTCCGCAGGTATCTGGAACGCTTACCACGGTCGCTCCAGCTTCCCCCAAATCGTCAACGAGCCTTGCCAGGGCTTCAAGCCCGCCATCCTCTCCGAAATAATATCTCGAAGAATCTTCAACCGTCGCCCGCCTATACTTGAATCCATATGATTTGGCGAGCTCGAGAGCTTCTATGAGCCTTCTCCTAGCTTCCTCGAACCCGATGCCGCCGAGCTTAAACCTTCGATGGATCTCGGTTGGGGCCAGGTAAACGCCGACGCCTTCGACATCGTATTTCGCCGCCGCCTCCACGTCGCGTCTATATGCCCTTCCGTGAAGCACCACCTCAACGTCATAGCCTTTAAGGGCTTCTAGGACGACCTCAACGTCCCTTCGAGTGGTTCTTGGAGGGTAGTCCACCGTGAGCTCTATCCTGTCAACTCCTACCTCGGCCAAGCATTCAGCGACCCTAGCCCGAATCTCAGGCTCAAACCTTTCGTATAATTCGCCTTCCCTAAGGGTCGTATCGAGAATCGCTGGCAACACGCTAGACCCGAGAAATATGTCGATTTTTAACCATTAATGAGGAAAACGATACTGCTTAACGATATTCGATCGGCTTCGATATAATCGTTTTTAGGTGGCTTGAAGGGAGAGAGGCTAGAGAACATGGCGAACTTTCAGGTAATCTTCTCGGGGAATGAGGACGAGCTCTCAAGGTTCATCCTAGCTTGGAAGCTATCCTCCGACGTGAAGAGATATGATGAGCTGAAGAACCAGATCCAAGAGCTCGAGAAGAGGTTGAAGGAGCTTAGGAGCAAAATAACTGAGCTTGAGAATGAGCGCATGAAGCTTCAGAGGGAGATCGCTGAGCTCACGTCCATTCGGGAGAGTTTACGCAGAGATCTCGCGGTTCGCAGCGAGCCTAGATGATTTTGGGGTCAGCTTTTCACGGCCAGGTTTATGACTATCTCGGCTATGTCGGCGCTGTATTCGGCGATCCTCCTAATGCTCTCGATCATCATTCTCAGCCCTATGAGAGCCTCAGTGTTCAGCCTCAGCTCGAAAAGCCTCTTCAGGATGGCGCTCTCAAGCTTCACGAGCTTCTCGACATCAAGTATGAGCTTGTTCGCCTGCTTCACATCCGACTTGAAGACCGAATCCATGGCCCTCTCGTAGATCTCCGAAACCATCTCGCCGAGCTTGATGACCTCATCTATTATCTGAGGTTCTCCGCGAAGCTTGAGCAAGGGTATTTGGCTGGCTATGCTCGCGGCGTGATCCGCTATGCGCTCAACGCTTTTCACGATGAGCCTGTATCCTAGGCATTCTCTCGGATTTTTCAATCCCACTTCTCTCATGATTATGGCGTTTTCAACTGCTGCCTTAAGCTGCCTGACGCAGAAGAGATACAGCCTATCGACCTCGTCATCTCTCTGAATTATGTCGTTCACTAGGAACAGGTCTCTCTCCCTGAGGGCTTTCAACGAGTCCTTAAGCATGGACAAGGTCATGATGTGCACCCGGTTAAGAGCGTCTTTCATCGGGAAGTCGACGTGCCCCATCAGGCATCGGATAACCATGTGGTCTGCGGACTCCTCAACGGACTCCAAGCCTATGAGCTTCGTTCTCATCAGGTTCTTCAGATAAGACTTGAACTCGTCAACCCTCCTCCTGAAAACTATCCTTATGGTATCATAGCCGGCGAGATAGCATGCTATGAGCTCTCTGGCAACCTCCTCTGGTAGGTCATCGGCTGAAGCCTCTATCAAGGCTTCCGAGGGCTCCTCCCTCCTCTGCCTCGGTATCAGGAGAAGGCTGTTATCTGGCTGGGGTATGAGCTGGATATAGTCTCCAGGCTTAAGCTTTATCAGCTCAGCCCAGCTCTTTGGGAGAGATACTATATAGGTCGATCGGCCTGTAAGCTGAACCCGCCTGAGAGAATATGATGACATTCCCTCGAATACAGATCCGCGTGATGCTATATAATTGTAACCGCAGATATGTGTTATTCTTTCTGAGAACTTTGGTCGGCCTTTAGGTGGGAGAACGCTTTAAGCGGTATCAAGCCCAAGAGCGGGGCTATGCAGAGAGCGGCCAGCGAGTAGGATATCGGCATGAAGCCCACGAGTATTGAGCCTGTCACAGAGCCTAGGAGGGAGCCTATATCGAATGCGGTGAGATGAAGCGAGTTCCCCAGGTTTCTAAGCTGAATTGGGGTTGCTAGGGCGACCGCTGAAGCTGTCAGCGGAAAGATCAATCCGTGCGCTAAGCCTGCTAGACATAGGCCTAGGCCGAAGAGCATCAGATTTCGGCTGAGACCGGTTATCAGGATTCCGAAGCTGGATTCCAGCAACCCTATGATTATCAGCTTGACTAGTCCTAGGCGCTCGATGAGTAGCTTCGACTTGAGGAGAAGTAGTCTGGCTAGGAAGGCTGAGAAGTAGTAGATTAGGAAGAAGAGGATGACGAGCTGGTCTGTTAGCCCGAACTCGAGCTTCGCCTTGAGCGGGCCATATGCGAAGATAGCTCCCATGGCGAGGGAGAAGGTGAGATACACTAGTGCCAGGAATATGTTCGGAAGCTTGAGAACGGACTTTAAGCTCAGGCTCTCTTCCTCACTGATCTCATCGATGGGAATGTTCCAATTCTTCGAGAGAAGGATCGAGAACATTATGGCGGCGGCTCCGATTAGGGATGCTGCGAACATGATGTATCTCAGCTCGATCACCCCCCTCAGGATTATCCCCGCTAGAGGGCCTATCCAGAAGCCTAGAGCAAGCATCGTGGTGTAGCTCGTTATCCCCTTCTCGACCTCCGACGGCTCTACCACCATCCCAGCGACCGTCAGCAGGAGCGTGTAATTTATCGCGAGCGAGAAGCCGTGCAGGATCCTGAAGAATGCGAAGGATATAGGGTTCCAGCTGATACCATAGCCCATGACGGCCAAGGCGTTTAGCGTCAGCCCCAATACCAGAACCTTTAGGATTCCTCTTCTTATCTTGAGAGAGGATGGTATCCTGAGAAAGGCCGAAGTCAGGAACGCTAAGGGTATTATTAGGCCGACTTCCTGCTCAGATGCTCCTAGGTCTTGATACAGGTAGACGGGCAGAATCGGTATAAGTATGAATATTGTTATCGAGAAGAAGAGAGCGGCGAGGCTAAGCAAGGTTAGCCTTGAGAGCATTTCTTAGCCTTTAATCTGAGCAGGAGCCACGATATTAAGATAAAAAGGCGAGATGTTAGGTTCTTTCATGTTCCGAGATCATTTCGCCTCTAAACTCCTAAGCGGGCTATTCTGAGATCAATATGAGAGAATATTATAGGAGCTGTGCAGCGATATTACTTGGTTAGTATCCATGAGAGCTGGCCAAAGACTTGCCATCGTTATTATCCTATGCGCGGCGTTTGTGATCGGCGCATTCCTATATCCTCGATACGAGAGACCTCAGGGAACCGAGACGGCAAGCCCAAGTGAACCTACCGTTAGCCCTCCAGCATCATGCGCTCAACTCCTCCTAGATAAGAGCACATTCGATAGAGGTGAGGAGATAAAATTCACGCTCAAGAATCGATGCGATCATCCGATAACTCTTAGGAACTCGGCGCCATGGAAGATCAGGGACCAGCTCGGCAGAGTAGTCTACTCTCCGATAGCTCTACAGGTGATAGTCAAGGTCGATTCAGGAGAGTCCAAGATTTGGGTATGGGATCAGAGGGATCAACGTGGGAATCAGGTAGGGCCAGGAACTTACACCATAGTGCTGGAGACCATGGACGCTGGCACCCTCACGAAGACCTTTAGGATAAGATGAGCGGAAAGTGGAAGAAAATCGACGGGAATTCGGGAGGCGCTATTCCTGCGGGTATGAAGATATATCTCGGCTTCCCAATCTTTGGGGGAGGGCTGTTGATCAGCGTGGGCTTTTACGGCGGGGTTGGAGAGATCGGCGGCAACAAGATACTGATCTCAAGCAGGGATGGATCCGTTTTCCTAGACTTCGGACTCAACATGAGGAAGAAGAGAGAGTATGGCATCGGCTATGGACGTGAAAGAGTTTCCAGGATCTTGAGAAACTACATTCTCCTAGAGATTCTCCCGAGGCTGAGAGGAATCTATAGGGAAGACCTCCTGGGGGAAGGAGATCAGCTGAGCGGGGCGGAGGAGGTCGAGCCTCAAGCATGTCTGATCTCTCACGCGCACCTAGATCATTACGGCCTCGTGGGCTTCCTAAAGCCTGAGATACCCATAGCGGTCAGCAAAACGACCGCCGCTCTGATCAAGCACTCTATGGAGACGGGTTCTCTCGCGGGCCCTGAAGCCGATGTGCTTGTGTATAGGGATAGGCTTCTTCGGGAGCAGATGGGAGAGGAGACTGATCCTAGGAAGAGGAGAGAGCTCAGGGATAGGCTTGCGGTCGAAAGACCTAGGATAATCTTCTCTGGAGGGAGAGAGGTCTCGGGGATGCCGTTCAGCATAGAGCCATATCCCGTTGATCACTCGGTTCCAGCCTTCGGCTTCCTGATGGATGTCGGAGAAGCTCAGATAGCTTACACGGGCGACCTAAGGATTCATGGCGTCGTCAAGCACTACACCGAGAAGTTTGTGGAGAATGCTCGGAGAGTGGATTGTCTGATAATCGAGGGGACGAGGATAACCGACTCAACCCACATGACCGAGTCGAAGGTCAGAGAATACGCTCTCAGGGAGCTGAGGGACAAGGAGGGGAAGTTCGCGGCCGCCATGATATCTGCACACGATATAGACAGGCTTAGAACCATGATAGAGGTCGCGCAGGAACTCGGGAGAACTCCGATCCTCTCCCCGAAGCTTGCACACCTCTTGAAGACCCTGAAGGAGAACGAAACGCACCTACGATCTCTGCCTGAGCCTGGAAAAGATTTTCTGATTTATTATGAGAGGCGAAGCTTAACCGGAGGGGGATATCTTCTCAGCTCCAGATACTATTATTCGTGGCAGCGTCAGATCTATCGGGAGCATCAGGGTCACGTGATAAAGCCTGAGGAGATCGCTAGAAGCCAGGGAGACTACCTGATGATCTTCACGGGCCTGGGCTACGTGACCGAGCTCGTGGACGTAAACCCCATGCCAGGATCGCTTTTCATAGAGTCTACGAGCGAGCCGTTCGACGAGGAGCAAGAAATAGAGTGGGAGAAGGTGGAAAGATGGATAAGCTTGCTTAGGATGGATAGGGTGCACATCCACTCGTCTGGTCACGCGAACCGCGAAGACCTCCTCAAGATAATAGATGAGATAAGGCCGAAGACCGTGATCCCGATACATACCGAGAGCCCGAGGGAGTTCAAGAAGCTTATCAGGGGAGAGAGTTTTAAGGTGATTATTCCTGAAGAGGCGGCCAGGATCGAGCTAAGATTTTGAGAGAGCTCGCGACGGTTAAAAACTTCCCCTGAAGCATTATTTACTGTCATGGACTTTATGGGTGGGCTGATCCCTTGATGAGGGTTCTGGTTACGGGGGCTGCGGGCTTCATAGGCTATCATCTCTGCAGGAAGCTTCTTGAGATGGGGTTTGAGGTCTGGGGGCTAGATGATCTCAGCCGAGGTGATAGGGCGAGAGTCAGGAGGCTCGAGGAGCTGGGGATGAGGTTTAGGAGAGCTGATGTCCGCGCTGGAGCCGAGGTCGAGGAGATCTTGAGGGAGAGTAAGCCCGAGGCCGTGATCCATCTGGCCGCCTTGATAAACGTTCCAGAAAGCTTTGAGAAGCCGAACCTATACATGTCCGTGAACGCTGAGGGAACCAGGATCCTGGTCTACGCGGCGAACAGGCTTGGGGTCGAGAAGCTGATCTACGCGAGCAGCGCGGCGGTCTACGGCAACCCTATCAGGCTCCCGATAGATGAGGGTCATCCGCTTAACCCGATCTCGCCCTATGGCAGGTCAAAGCTTCTCGGAGAAGAACACGTCTTGAGAGAGTTCAGAGGCCGAGCCTCAATCTCCCTAAGGATCTTCAACGTCTATGGCCCAGGCCAGAGCCCAGAGTACGCTGGGGTGATCATGAGGTTCATGGAAAGGCTGAAGAGAGGTGAGCCTCCGATAATCTTCGGAGATGGAGAGCAGACCAGAGACTTCATCCACGTCCACGACGTCGCAGAAGCCTTCACCCAAGCCCTGACCTCAGACCTTCATGGAGCTCACGCCGTCAACATAGCCTCTGGAAAGCCCATCAAGATCAAGGAGCTCGCGGAACTGATGATCAAGCTCAAGCGGCTCAGCCTAAAGCCCGTCCACGCGGCCCCGAGGCCAGGAGACATAAAGCACAGCTACGCAGACATCTCAAAGGCGAGAAAGCTACTAAGATGGAACCCTAAAACGACGCTCGAGGAAGGATTAAGGAAGCTACTAGAAAGCAGGTAAAGAAAACCTTATCAAATCAAAATGTAAACGACGCCTATCATAGTCCCTCCCTTCGAGTTTTTGTAATGGTCTTTCCAGATGAAGCCATCGCCCTCCTTTATCCCGAGCTTCTCGATTAAGTCTGGCGGAAAGTGGTTGTTTTAAGAAAGCTTGAGTAATTCTCTCCGTGAAACTGAAAAAAGCTTATATGGCCATAAGGTTATTGTAAGAACGGGCTGGTGGGGCTCCTGGGTGGGGTCTCGGCGTCTAGCGGCGTCTTCACAATTCCGTTTACACGGCCTTCATCATCGATCCACCTTTCAGGCCTCACCAGCCC
>CAYXHS010000024.1:0-14266 GCA_964465105.1 uncultured Nitrososphaeria archaeon | reverse complement strand
TCTCCGATGAAATGAGCAAAAAGAAAAGAAGCGAGAATGGTGAAGATGCGCGGCGGGCGGGATTTGAACCCGCGCGGCCCAACGGGCCACAGGCTTAGCAGGCCTGCCCCCTACCAGGCTAGGGAACCGCCGCACCGCTTTCCCTGAAATCCTCTTTGCAGACCGGTTTCGCTTTTTACCTCGGTATAGGTTGGAGGTGCGGGTTGATTTAAAGCTTTGGCGGGATTTTCAGGCTTTTAAGCCGAATAAAGCTGAGAAATTGTGAGCAATCGTATTCAGCGTTTCTTCGGGGTTAATGTTTTTAACCTGGCTTTTTACTTCTTTCTTTTGGATTGGTGAAAAGAGGGTGTCTAAACGCCCCTCATTATCGAAGCTCGTCTTAGACGTTCTGAAACCCCATGTTCCCGACCTAATCGATTTCTGTAGGGCTCTCTCGGCTGTCGATGGGGTTAGCCGAGTCTCTGCGGTCGTTGTCGAGGTGGACGTCGAGACCGATACGGTGAAGATAACTGTCGAGGGAAACGGGATAAACTTCGAGAAGCTTCGAGACAAGGTGAAGGAGATGGGGGCAGCGGTTCACAGCATCGATGAGGTAGTCTTCGAGTAGGCGAGGTGATGGCCTAGCCATGTTCAGCTTCCTGAGAAGCTCTCTCTCAAGGATCTTCCGATACTCTGGAGCCGGAGAATACTCTAGGAGATATGCCGTGGTGAACGCCTTCGACGGCGTCGTAACGATCCTTGGAATAGTCCTAGGGTCGACCCTGCTCGGGGGAGCAAGCGCGAGAAGCATAGTCGCGGCTGGAATCGGCGCGCTGATAGCGATGGGCATCTCGGGGGCAAGCGGAACCTACATGGCCGAGAAGGCTGAGCAGGAGCGGAGGATAAAGGAGATCGAGGAGGCGATGCTAACGAGCCTGGATAAGTCGGTCATAGCTGAGGCAAGAGAAAGGGCTGCGATAATCTCGGCGCTGATCGACGCGCTGTCCGCGGTCTTCGCAGGGCTACTCGTTCTATCGCCTTACTTCGCCGCGAGCCTCGGCCTCTTATCGGCTACCTTCTCCTTCTATCTTTCCGTTGAGCTTTCCCTAGCTTTGCTGTTCGGCCTTGGATTGTTCTTGGGAAGGATCGCTAAAAGAAATTTGATAGTCTCTGGGTTGAAAGCGCTGGCGATAGGCTGCACCACGATACTGCTGATAACTCTTCTCAACGTATTCCTTTAAGCTCCTCAGGCTTGAAGACGCCTTTCTCGGTAACTATGTAGGTGACCAGTTCAGGAGGCGTCACATCGAAGGCTGGATTCCAGACATCAACTCCCTCAGGGGCAATCCGCCTACCATCAACGTATAGAACCTCCTTCGGATCTCTCTCCTCGATCACCACTTCTTCCAAGGTCCTCTCGAAATCTATGGTGGAGGTCGGCGCCGCGACGAGGAACGGTATGCCGTGAAACTTGGCGCAGATCGCGTGGCAGAGGGTTCCGATCTTGTTTATGACGTGGCCCGTTTTCGCGAGTATCCGATCGGCTCCGACGATCACCTTGTCGACTTCTCCACGCTGCATCAGGAAGGCTGCCATGTTATCCGTGATCAGCTTAACGGGGATCCCATCTCTCATGAGCTCCCAAGCCGTCAGCTTTGCTCCTTGAAGCCTGGGCCTGGTCTCGCAAGCGTAAACCATGATCTTCTTTCCTTGAGAGTATGCTGCGCGAATGACTCCGAGGGCGGTTCCATAGCCTGCTGTCGCCAGGGCTCCCGCGTTACAGTGGGTCAGAATCTTGTCTCCGTCCTCGATGAGCTTCGCTCCATGCTCTCCGATGAGCTTATTCACCTTCACGTCTTCCTCCATGATCTTCAAAGCTTCTTCCACGACCCTCCTCCTCACCTCGTCAGCGGACTCCGAGGACTCGGCGGCTTTCATCACCCTATCTAGGGCCCAGAACAGGTTCACGGCGGTCGGCCTGCTCTCCCTCAGGATCTCATAGCTTTGCCTAAGCCTTCTCAAGATCCTATCCCTGTTCTCCGACTTATAGCGATACGCCGTTAAAGCTAAGCCCATGGCGGCCGCGACCCCTATAGCAGGAGCTCCCCTTATCGCCATATCCTTGATCGCTTTCGCGACCTGTCTCGCGCTCCTAAGCCTCAGATATCTGACCCTATGCGGGAGAAGCCTTTGATCAAGTATCTCGACGACGCCGTCCACCCACCTGATAGTCTTCACCTCAGACTCCTTCAAAGCCCCCTCCTCCTACCTCAAGCTCTTCAAGTCAAGTTCCACGACCTTTCCGCTCTTCATGGATTCGAGCATGGCGTCGGCTATCGCAACGGCTTTCAACCCATCTACGGCATCAACCATCGGCTTAACGCCCTTAGAGACGCATTCCACGAAGTGTTGAAGCTCGAGCTTAAGCGGCTCCCTTTGCCTTATTATCGGCTCTATGACTATGTCGGCTTTCTCGAGGGAGACTTCTTGGGTGAGAAACTTTATCGAGAGGACTCCGTTGCTTCCAGTTATCTCCATCTCTCGCTTCTTCCTCGGGGTAAGCCAGTTTGCTTCGATGAATGCGACCTTCGACTCATCCTCGAAGGTTAGGATCGACTGGACGTGATCTTCGAGCTTGTGCACGTGCTTTCCGCCTCTGGCGTAAACCTCTGCGGGATCTTGCTTGAAGATGAATCTGGTGAGGTCTATGTCGTGTATCGCGGTGTCCTTGACCACTCCGACATCTCCTATCCTCTCAGGCCACCACCCGATCCTCCTCCCATGAAGCATTATTATCTCTCCGAGCTCTCCGGCCTCGAGGATCTCAACCGCCTTCATGACCGCTGGGTTAAACCTCTCTATGAAGCCCGTCATCACGATCCTCCCGCTCGAGTTCATGGCATCTATTATCTTGATGCATTCGTCCAGCGTGGAGGCCAAGGGTTTTTCGACGAAGACGTGGAGACCCGCCTGCAGAGCTTTCACCGCGCATTCGGCGTGGGTGATCGATGGGGTGCAGATGTTCACGGCGTCGAGTTCTTCTCGCTTGAGCATCTCGTCTAAGCTCTTGTAAAAATGCTTGACTCCATAATCCTTGGCGAGGGCTTTCGCCTTATCTAAATCGATATCACATATTGCCGCGACCCCTATTCCGAGCTCCTTCAGCACCCTGAGATGGTTTCTTCCCCAGAAGCCCACCCCGACGACGCCTATCCTAAGATCCTCAGACAACCTGGATCCAGCCTCCTAAAACGATCTCCCTACTCTTAAGTTTCCTCCCTTCTAGGGAGTAGAATTTTGTAGAGCCAGAGCTTGGTGAGCTTATACCATCCCGCGATCCATGCTCCCGCGGTCAGAGCGCCGATCACCACCCTGAAGACGCTGAGCAGGATGTTGCCTGGGAACTGCTCCAAGGTGTAAAGGATGGTGATCGATGTGACGTAGCTTATGAACAGGAAGGTTACCCAGATTATCGTGATCAGGAGAATTATCGCGAGAACGTTTCTGATGAGGTTCATCGCTAAATCATCACCTCGATCAACAATATATCGGTTAGAAGACCGAGGGCCGCCGCGAATATCGAGATGAGGGTCATAGCATAGACGGCTTTCCTCTCATCGACCCTCACTCCAGCGCATATCATCCTGAGAAGAGTTATCGGGGAGTCCTTATCCTCCGAGGCGGTGAGGAAGCCATCCTCCACTCTCAGAGGCCTCTTCTCTATCATCTTGGCGGACTTTATTCCTCGGATCGAGAAGATAACGTACATCTCATTCATTATTTGAGGTATCAGAGCGATGATCGCCGCGATCTCTATGCTTCCCGCTATGGCTATCGATGTTATGGCCGCTCCGAGGAATAGGCTTCCAGAGTTGCCTATGAAGGTTCTCGCCGGATATAGGTTGTAGGGGAGGAGGGCGATCGACGCGGCGAGAAAGATCAGGGCTAAGATCATGAGAGCCTGCTCTCCTCTAATCTGGAATATGATCATGCTCATGACGAAGAAGGGGATGGAGGTTAGGATCGCCGACCCGTTCAAGACATCTATGCTGTTCACGGAGTTGCAGACTATCGGATAAGAGGCCATGACGAGGACTGGGTAAACCTTGTACAGCCTAGTCCTTCCGAGAAACGGGATCACGGGTCTCGGAGAATATGCTCCGAAGAGAAGGATCGGCAAGGAGGCGAAGATTAGGAGAAACGGCTTAAGCCTCGGATCTATCTCGCCCCTGAGATCCTCGACCAATCCTACTAGCGCGGCGACCAGACATGCCGCTGAGATCGGGATGAAGACGCTCCAATCATGCAGCCATGTAGCCAACGAGACTCCGAGAAGCGACCCGAAGATCATCGCCAGCCCGCCCATTTTCGGAACCTTCGGCTTCCAAGGCTTATGAATATCAACGCCCTCTACCCTCAGCCTTCTGCCCAATAGGATCATGAGAGGTGCCGATAGAAGGGTTGCGAGCGCGGCGGCCAAAGCTTCAAGCATTCACCACTCAAGCAAAAATACGGGATAAAAAACTTTCAGATCACCTGCTTCTGAGTTATGCCCGTTAAATGGTAAAATAATGATTAAAATACCGCCTCCGATTAATGGTTTGAGAATTGGTTCGCGAGATCATCATCACCGTCCTCATCTCATACCTGATATTCCTGCTCCCACTATTCTTATCCAGTATAAGCTATCTAGATCCATATGCCCCGTTCACGCTGATCTTCATGCTTCTTCTCCCAGCGATCTTAGCAGCCATGATCTCCTACATGTTCACAGCGAGCCCCTATCACCCCATACCACCATTAGCGGGAAGCTTAGCGGCCTTCCTCACAAACTACGTCTTAAAGACCTTGAACCTCACCTTCTCGGAGGTATATCTCTCCTGGCCCTATCTCATCGCGGTCATCGTTTCCCCAGTCACGGCGGCCTCGCTTAACAAGATCATGAAGGCTTGGGAAAGGGTTTTTCCGAGAGCTGAGGAAGAGCTTGAGGGGCTTGAGGAGGTTATGGTCTCGGAGGAGGTTGAGCTGACGACGTGCCCCAGCTGCGGCCGCCTGATCCCATCGGACTCGGTCTATTGTCCTCTATGTGGTGAGCGGGTTAAGGAGGGGCGATGAGGGTCAAGCTGCTTTCATTTGATAGCATGGGCACTCGAAGCATGTGCACCCTGATCGAGGCCAAGGACGCGAGGATAATGATAGATCCTGGCGCTGCTTTGGGGCCGAGGCGATATGGGCTGAAGCCTCATTCGATTGAGCGTAAGAGGTTGGAGGAGCATAAGAGGTTGATCAGGAGGGAGGCTGAGGAAGCTGACCTGATCGTGATAACCCATTACCATTACGATCACTTTCCAAGACCAGGCGAAAAGGTGGACTGGCTTAGAGGAAAGAGGGTTCTCCTGAAAGATCCAGCCAACATGATAAACTTCAGCCAGAGGATGAGGGCGAGGATATTTCTCGAAGAGCTTAGAAAGGTCGGAGCGGAGCCCGAGGTCGCGGACTCGAGAACGCTCAAGATAGGGGGATGTAGGATACGGTTCTCCAATCCGGTCGAGCACGGGAACGACTCCAAGCTCGGCTACGTCCTCCAGGTGTTCATCCGCGATCGTGGAGAAAAGCTGATCCACTCCTCCGATGTCGAGGGATTCGTCTCCGAAGCTCAAGCGAAATTCGTTCTAGAAAACAAGCCGGATATCCTGATATGCGATGGACCCATGACCTACATGCTTGGAAACAGGTTCAGCGAGGCCGATCTGGATAGCTCCCTGAAGAACTTAATGAAGATCGTTCGGGAGAGATTCCTCCAAGCCCTGATAATAGATCATCATCTTTTGAGAGACCTAGAGTGGAGAGATAGAGTTTCCCCTTTGATCGAATATGCTGAGGGCTTTGGGGTGGAGGTTCATACCGCCGCAAGCTACATGGGCTTAAGGGAAGATCTTCTGGAAGCGAACAGGAGGAGGCTTTACGAGGAGTTTGGAGAAAATATCTGAGGATATAGCATCAGGATCGCGAAGGATGATCCTTAAGTTCTCGGAAGTCGAAGCTTACCCTAGCCTGAAACGGGTAAAAGATCATGACCCTACTCGATGAGGAATCAGTTCTGAGGATGCTCGCGAAGCCCGTCGCAGACGCGTTCAAGGAGAGATTCAAGCATCTCACGGAGCCCCAGCTTGAAGCCATACCGAAGATCCTCGCAGGAAGAAACCTCCTCCTGATGGCCCCAACTGGAACTGGGAAGACCGAGGCAGCCCTCCTCCCGATCCTGAGCCGGATGCTGGTCGAGGGAAGAACTCCAGGGATAAAGGTGCTGTATATCACCCCGCTTCGAGCGTTGAACAGGGATCTCTTGGAGAGGATTGACTGGTGGTCTCAGAGGCTGGACTTCAGAAGCGCGGTGAGGCATGGGGATACCGCTCAGCGGGAGAGAAGGTTTCAAAGCCTCGAGCCTCCTGATCTCCTGATAACCACCCCAGAAACCTTACAGGTAATTTTAACGGGTAAAATTTTGAGAAACCATCTCAGGAGCGTTAAATGGGTTATAATTGATGAGGTGCATGAGCTCGCGACGGATAAGCGTGGAGCTCAGCTCGCGGTCGGGCTCGAGAGGCTCAGAAGGATCACTGGAAGAGATTTTCAGAGGATAGGGCTATCTGCGACGGTCGGGGAGCCCGAGCTGATCGCGGAGTTCCTGGTTGGGTCTAGCGGAAGCTATGAGATCGTTAGGGTCTCGGTCGCGAGAAGCATGAGCTTCAAGGTTCTCTATCCGGAGCCGACCGAGGAAGATAAGGTTCTCGCTGAAGGCTTGGGGGTTTACCCAGATGTCGCCGCGAGGCTCAGGGTCATTAGGTCTCTGATAGAGGAGCATCAATCCACCCTGATCTTCACGAACACCAGGCCGCTCGCCGAGATCCTAACCAACAGGTTTAGGGTCTGGGATGAGCAGATGCAGATAGGGATTCACCACGGATCTCTCTCGAAGACCATGCGGGTCTCGACCGAGGAGGCCTTGAAGACTGGGAAGCTCGCGGGGATAGTCTGCACGTCTTCGCTCGAGCTCGGGATAGACGTGGGGAGAATAGATCTCTGCATACAGTATAATTCTCCGAGAGAGGTTACGAGGCTTATTCAGAGGGTTGGGAGAAGCGGCCACGCGATCGGGAGAACGGCGAAGGGCGTCATCATAGCCATAGACTCCGACGACGTGCTCGAGTCCATAGTCATAGCTAGGAGAGCCAAGCTCGAGCAGCTCGAAAAACCCGAGATACCGATGAAATGCTATGACGTTCTCATGCATCAGGTCGCCGGCCTCCTAATAGAATACGGAAGAATAGGATTAGACGAAGCTTTGGCACTCTTCAGGAAGGCGTACAACTTCAAGGACTTGACCTCGGAGGATCTCAAGTCCGTGGTAGAGCACATGAGAAGCCTAGGGATAGCCGATCTCCGCGATGACCAGATAGTCAAGCCGAGAAACACGAGAGAGCTCTACGAATACTACTTCAACAATCTCTCGATGATTCCAGAGGAGAGGCAGTATATCGTCGTGAATGAGGTTGATAATGAGCCCGTCGGGATACTCGACGAGGAGTTCGTCGCGGAGTACGGCGAGCCTGGAACCAGATTCATTCTGATGGGGAAGGCTTGGGAGATCCATCACCTAAGCGGAGACAGGATATACGTCGCGCCTCTAACCGATTATGAGGGAGCGGTTCCAAGCTGGGTTGGAGAGGAGATTCCAGTTCCCTATGAGGTGGCGATGGAGGTCGGATCTCTCAGGAGAGAGTATCGGGATGGGGTTCTAGGGGGAGAGCCGCCTGAGCTGATCGCGGAGAAGATAGCGAGCAGATACGACGTGGAGGAGAGGGCGGTTCTAAGAGCTTTCAGGGAGGTTGAGGAGCATCTGAGGAGGCGGATACCAGTTCCAACGGATCAGGATGTTTTGGTCGAGGAGGCTGGCCAGCACGTCGTCCTGCATGTTCACGGCGGCTTGAAGGTTAACAGGACGATCCAGAAGCTCGTAAGCTATCATCTCTCAGAAAAGCTTGGAACTCCGATCAAGGGCCAGCAGGATCCATATCGAATAGCTTTCAGGTCGAGCCAGATCTCCGCCACCCTCGTCCTAAAGGCCGTCGAAGAAATCTTAGAAAACTTTGAGGAAACCTTGCGGAAGGCGATAGAGAACTCGACTCTCTTCAAGCGGAGGCTCGTTCACGTCGCTAGGAAGATGGGCGTGATAAGATATGAGGCGAGTCTGACGGACATAAACTTGAATCAGCTCGCGGAAACCTTGAAGGATACCCCAGTCTACTGGGAGACCATGAACTACACGCTCTTCCACGACTTCGACGCCGAGAAGGCTAAAGATCTTCTCGAACGAATAGCCTCTGGAAAGCTCAGAGTTCACGTATGGCGTTCTCCAAGCGGGGAACCTTCGCCGATAGCAAAGCTCACCCTAAGCAGGTTTGAGGCCGAGGGAGAGGTTTCCACCCCTGAGAGAATGAGGAGGGTGATCTTGACCGCCGTCAGGGGTAGGCTTCTAGGAGAGCCCTGGCTAGCCGTCTGCGTCGACTGCTACGAATACTATGATCAGATCTTGGTCAAGGATCTTCCCGACAAGCCTAAGTGCCCAGTCTGCGGATCGAATATGATCGGGCTGACAAAGCATCCAATAGAGGAGGTTCTCGGGCTCATCGCGAGGAGGGGGAAGCCGATAAACAGGAGGGAGCGAAGGATAATCGCTGAGCTAAAGAGAAACGCGGTCCTGGTCTCGAAGTACGGTAAGGCGGCGGCCATAGCTCTCTCGGCCAGAGGCTTAACCCTCAAGGACGTGACCAAGATATTGGAGGAGGAGCCTGGGGAAAGCATGAGGCTGATAGAGCTTCTGATAGAGGCTGAGAAAAAGGCTCTCCAAAAAAGGCTAGAAAGAGGACGCTGGTAATCATCGGGTTAATTATCTTCAGATAATCTGGGAGGAGCTTGAAAAGGAAAAGCCGAGCTCGTTCATTTCCTTTCCATTCCTATCAGCTTCCTCGCCAGCTCGTGGACGTATTTCGCGGCCTCCAAGGCTTCCTCGGCATCCTCACGTCCAAATAGTTCTCCAGGAGTCTTTCCAGCGGCCTCGATCCCGTACATGCTCGGCGCCCGCTTCTCCGCCAGATCCCTCGATATCTCAGCTAACCTTTCTACATGTTTCCTGAACCAGCTGGGAAATCTTGAGCTCTCGGCTTTCAAGACGTCCCCGACATCGTGAACCTTGGGATACTCTATTCCAGCCATCCTCAAGCAGGCTTTCAGGGAAAGCTCAACGCACTCTTGCGAGTATCTAACGGTCTCCGGATAATCTCCACGCTTAGTCGCATCCTCAGCTGCTATGAGCCTTGCCCTAGCCCTCCTCACGTAGTCTTTAGCAAGGGCTTCCATTTTCAGATCTCGATCACCTCCCCTGGCCTCGCATCAGGCTTGATTATCCAATACCATGACCCATCTGGCAATGTCACCCTTCTTGATCCGAGCTCGTTCAACCTTTTTCTCAGCTCCGCCAGCTTTTTCCGCATGAATCCATCACGGTCGTAGATTATCAGCGAGTTTTCTAGGAGGTCTAGGTAAAAGGGCTGGGTTGAGAGCGCTTCATCTGGAGTTAAGAGTATGGGGTCGATGAGCGGGTAGACTCCCTTCTCCCTCCATAGCTTAATCCTTTCATTCTCGATCTCATGGACGATTTCTCTGAAAAGCTTCAGCCTATCTGAGTAGCTTTCGGGCAAGCTCTCCGCGACTACGAGGAGATCTATGTCGCTCTCAGGTCTTGTTTTACCCGAAGCGAGGGACCCGAAGAGAACTATTGAGACCAATTTCTCCCAGAAGCCCTCAACTATGCTCACAACAATTTTCTCGAGAAACGGGAGATACTCGGATCTGCCCACCTTCTCCCTCCAGCTATAGCCCGCCCACTCCATAGCCAGGAGAACAGGATGAACCGCCCTGAAAACCCCTCTCGAGACCCTGACCAAGTAGCCGGCTTTCTGAAGCCTATGCAAGGCTAAATAGACATTTTCGTCTCCGAGCACCCCGCGCGCCTCGGAAGCCTTGAACTCGCCTAGACCAAAGTGAAGCAGGAGCCTGCCATAGGCGGCCTCCAATAACATATCTAATTCCGAAAATATTTCAAAAATGGTAATATATTAGGTTGCCGAGCTCCCATCATCCATGCGTTCGTAAAACGCTGTCTCAAGCCGACATCCGAGAGCTATCCCTCCTAAGAAACGTCCAAAATTTATTCTACAGAAGAGGTAGAAGCTTGAAAGGAGCCTAGCCTAAGCTTTTTCTAATGCTTTCGCTTTTTGCTTGAGTAGCTCCTCAGCCACGAGATATGCTGTGTAAGTGTTTTTTGCCTCGGCTTCGAGGAGGCTTCTAATTCTTTCGGCGAGCCTTCTAGGAATACTTCTCAGGAAAGATATTCTAGGAATTCTTCTTCTCTCCTCCTCGATCGAGTAAATTAAATCCTGTAGCTTGACCCTCTTCTCCAGCCCCAGCAGCTCCTCGACGAATTCGAGGGATAGCCTTCTTCCAAATGCCTGTGAGATCGCTTCACCGACGTCGATAAGCTTCTTCATGGAGCTTAAGCCGTCGAGAACAGCCTTGAAAGCTGTCAGCCCAGAATCTTCCAAAGCCTTGAGCAGGGTTTCCCGATCGTAGACCAGGAGGCTGAACCCTTGATCGATCAGCGAGCTAAGCTCTGAGATCACGCCGGCATAGGATTGATCTGGCCTGCCGAGCTCCATGAAGCCTATCGAGGTTGAAGCCTTCTCACCATCGTAGACCGTCACCCCATATAATCCGCTTCTCAGATCTTCCCTCAGGGTTAAGGCCGCCGCGGAGATGGAGGCGAGTTTAAGCGATCTAGAGGGCTTGGGTATCGAGATCTCCTTGCCAGCAAGCTCGACCTTCATCCTCTCCCTTAAGATGAGGTAGTCTAAGATGTTTAGAGTCTGCTTCTTCACAATGTTCCAGTCGAGCTTGAGGGAGATGAAGCTTGAGTATGCGAGCTCATCGACCTCCTCAAGGAAAACCTCGTCAAGCTCATCTGGAGAGTATTCCTTGATCTTCTTGGCGAGATCCTGCCAATCGATCCTCGATAGTATTCCAGCGCTCTCGGTCTCATGCATCCCGATGACCTTTCTCTCGCCCATGACCATCACGTCGTACTTTATGGTGTCGAATGCCACGCCCAGAATTCTCCTAAGGGCTATCATCAGGAAAGCTAGGCCGAGCCTGAGAAGCTGCGGATCGTCTCTCGGATCAGCCTCAAAGCTTATTCCGTAAGTGTAGTCGCTATACATGTCGTAGGTCGGGGTCGGAACCTCGATGGTCCTGTTCTCCCTGATAGTCAGGGTCCTATCTCCCAAGACCTTCACGATCCTCCTATCCGATAGAATCCTCCAGATCACCCTGTTAGGTATCTTGGTGTAAAGGCCGAACCCGCTGCTCGGAGCGTGAACAACGCATCTAACGTCCGTGTGGATCTTCCCCGCATAATAGTCTCTCCTGAGGTTAGGCGGTTCGCCCCACCTCCACTTAGCCTTCTCGTATTCTTCAAGAGCGTATGCAAGCGAGTCATGCCTTCTCAAGACCCCCTCGCTGAGATCCTCGACGTAAACCGCCGTAACCGTTCTAGAGCTCTTTCCACCAAGCTTATGCTCCACCACGATCCCATCGCTGCTATAGTCTATGCACCCTATCTGAAACTTCTCGACGAGGTCGACATGAGATACGTCTTCGAGAATCTCATGCTCCCCGAGCCTTGATATTCTTATTCGCTTTATCCCGAAGGCTGGAGCAAACTCATAGAAGTTCATCTTGAGCCAAGTCATCTTGCCTCTCCTCGTGAGCTCTCCATCCGACTCGAGCCCAAGCCTTCTCAGAAGCTCAAGCTCATCTCTGGTAAGCTCTTTTCTCAACGCAGGAGAGATGTATTTGAAGAGGGCCTCGAAGAGCTTTCCATAAAGGTTGTCCTTGTTCACGATCACCTTCTCCTGCGGGAGCTCCATCCACTTCCTAAACGTCTCAACACCTCGCGTCAGAAGCTCCCTATCCCATATTCCCTGCGGTATCACCAAGGTCTCAGTCTCGCCTACGTCAGGTCTTCTCCCCTTTCTCCCCTCGCGCTGCTTAAACTCCCTAAGAGAATCTGGAAGTCCGACATGAACTATCCTCCTGACGAGCCCGATGTCTATCCCCTGGCTCAAGGTTCTCGGAGAGATCAAGACCTTCACCTCGCCCCTCCTTGCTCTCTCCTCTATCTCCTCCCTCCTCCTCTTCGAGAGAAGATGATGATGCGATGCGACCCCGCCGCCTCCGCCGACCCTGAGGCTCAGCCTCTTCGCTATCTCCTCAGCCCTAGCGATATTCCTCGTGAAAACTATCGTGACCCCATCTTCCTCGAGATAACGCTCAAGGATTTCAGCGATGTCAACCGCGGCCTCTGGAACCTCGACCCCAAGCCCTCTCGCGGCTTCAACGACCCTGAAGTAGCTTTTCTTGAAGACCTGGAAGTCTTCTAAAGCTTTCCTCACATCCTCCCCAAGCTCATCCAACCTCTCTTTCAGGCGCTCTCTAAGCCTCTCCCAAAGAGCCCTCAAGCTCTTCCCCAAGACGATGTAGACCACGTTCTTGGGATGGAAAGGCTTTCCACCGATTATCGAGGTCTGCCTCCGATTTATCGAGGTAAGATATTCCGCAACTTCCTCTGGATTCGCGAGAGCCGCGGTCATGAAGGCGAACTGAAGCCTGGGATTGACCATGATCGTTATCAACTTTATCATGCTGAAGAGAAGGGCTATCGAGCGGGGGCCATAAAAATCGAAGTCATCGACGACGAGCAGCCCAGCTCCCTCCAGAAAGGGCTTCAGGAGAGCGGGTTTCCCAGCACCAATCTTCTTAAGCTCGTTTAGGAGGAAGGCGGGGTTCGTGATCACTATATGGGCTTCGGCGAGCTCGCTTCTCAGCCTTCTATAGCCCAGCTCTCTGACCAGCTCATCCCGCTTAACCGCATCCAGAGCCATGACCTTCAGTCCCAGAGCCGAGCAGTATTCTCGAAGCCTGTTCAGCTGATCGTTAGCGAGAGCCAAGGTCGGGTAAATTGCCAGGGTCTTCACGTGATCTAAGGCGGCTCTCAGGAACCATGCCTCAGTCTTCCCCGAGCCTGTCCCAGACTTCAGAACTAGATTGTCCCCTTTCCTCAAGGCTTCGATCGCCTTGACCTGATGGCTGTAAAGCCTCATCTCCGCGATCTTTCTGCAAAGAGGTGAGCTCGACTTGCTGAGCTCTGGCAGGAGATCCTTAAACTTGATCTCGGTTAAGTCTGGAAGCTTGGGCGGAATCGTGAAGGATACGTAATCATATCCGAGGGAGCTTAAAACCTCTGAGGATAAGATCCTTCGGCTAAAGGCCATCCACCGCCCCAAACAATCTCTGATCAGCGGGCTATATAGCTGTCCAGCTCCCTTAGAATGCTTATAATATACATGAGCCTGATATCCCCGTTGCCTCATGCCTCGGAAAAAGCTCGTCAGATCAACCAAGGATAGGATTTTGGCAGGGGTCATAGGCGGTCTCGGAGAATACCTGAAGATGGATGCAACGATCCTGAGAATACTCGCGGTCGTTCTCTTCATAGTCTCCCCGCTGCCCATGATAATACTGTACCTGGCAGCCGTCTTCCTGATCCCCAAGGAGGGCGAGACGAGGCCCCTAGCGGAATCATTCGATATATCCCAGCATAAGACCCTGATCGTCGGGTTGATTCTGATCTTGATCGCGGCCGCCTTCGCAGGCGGCTACTCCGTGGGGTCGATCTTCCTATTTTCTCCTTATGGGGTTCTCGCAATATTTCAGGGAGTCGTCGCGGCCGTTCTCCTGCTCATAGGAATAATCCTGATAATCACGCACCTGAGGAAACTATAGTCCACGAAAAAATCGAAAATGCGAGCGTTTTTCGGCCTAAAAGGGTCGAAAAGTTAATTATTAAGCGCCGCCGCCCCAGATTCCGAGGCGTATGTTCCTCAAGACGGTTGCTGTAACTGCTCTAGCATTAATAGTCCTCGTAGCAACCGCCATATCTATCTGCAGCCCCGATCTGATCCAAATCAACTTAGAATACCATCATGTAACCACGACCGTGACGACCTCAAGCGAGCCGCTCGTCATCTCGGATCCAACGATGATACTCATACTAGCCGCAGCGTTCCTGATAACGGCGATGTTCCTAGGAATGCTCCTAGTGATAGTAGCC
>CAYXHS010000023.1:0-14637 GCA_964465105.1 uncultured Nitrososphaeria archaeon | reverse complement strand
ACAGGGTTGCTAAGCCCCTTGGCTTTGAGGAGTGGATGTTCCCGAGGCTCGTCCCAATGGACGTCTTCAAGAAGCTGACAACCTACATCGAGCACCTTCCTGACGGCGTCTTCTACGTCTGCGTTCCCCCCAGAGATCCAACGGCTTTTGAGGAGTTTAAGCGGGAATACGTCTTGAGGCGAGAGCTTAGGACGGATCTGCTGAAGCAGATCCTCGGAGAGCCAGAATACATTATGGAGGCTATCCAGTGCACAGCCTTTTACCAGTTCTTCAGCGGTGAGATCGTCAGGATCGAGGATCTTCCAGTGAAGGCTTATGAGGTTTTGGGAGGCTGGACTTGGAGAAACGAGGCGGGCGGCGTCGAGGGGCTCGTCAGAACGAACGAGTTCCTCAGGATGGAGATGGTCTTCCTCGGAACCCCAGACCAGGTTACCGAGATCAGAAATAAGGTAACTGATCTAACTCTTGAGGTCTTGGAGAAGGATCTCGATATGGAGTGGAGGATAGTCGCGGGCGCGCCCTTCTATCTGTCTCCCCAAGAGGCTTCTAAGAGGATGATAGACATATCTCACATCAACAAGATTCCCACCCTAGATATCGAGGTTTATCTCCCATATCGAGGATCAAGAGAGAAGGCGGAGTGGCTCGAGATAACCGCCGCCAGCGTTCACCGAGACTTCTACGTGAAGAACTTTAGGATAAAGGAAGCTAAGGATAGAGAGATCTGGACAGGCTGCGTAGGCCATGGGCTTAGCAGGTGGGCCGCAGGCTTCCTCGCAAGATATGGATTCGACTTCGATGAATGGCCCAGCTCCATAAAGAGCATCATGAAAAAGCTTCCACAACCTCCCAAGACCATAACCTAAATTTAATCTACTTCGCCAGGTCAGGTCTTGGTGAGCTGAAAGGCTGATAATCGAGCGGGGATCTAAAATGTCGAAGCTGACGATTCGTGGGATATACTCGACGGCGCTGATCAAGCTTCTCCAAGACGAAGGATTCACGATAGTAAACCCGACGAGATCCCAAGCCGAGAGATTCGGAATAACCTTGAGAGGCGAGGCGGATGCGGAGCTCATAGATTCATCCGCCGATAGGAGCTGTGTGGAGATTAGGGGGCTGAGAGAAGTCGTCGAATCCGTGCTGGCTGTCCTCCAGAAATCCTTCAACGACCTGATAATCCTGCGGAGCGAGCTGTCAGAGGATCTTATGAGGGCTAGGGTGGGTTTTCCGAATGAGGCGAAGCTCAAGCTCGATGAGCTCAGATCCTTGGTCGCATACACGGTCCCATATCATCATTACTGTAGGGCTGGAGGAGAAGGGCTTTCAAGCATGGTGAGCATAGCTGAAGATCTCGTCGAGAAGGGGATCGTCCCAGCGGAGGAGATGTCGAGAAGCTTCCGAGAGCAGGTCTGCAAGATCTCACCTAGAATGGGCTCCATGGTGAAGATAATACATGTCAAGCCTAATGGGAAGAAGCTGATTATAGGTCCAGGTAAGACCGTTTGGAGAGGTGAGGGAAAGGCGAGGATAATGAGAAGGATCGTGGGCTTCGGGGTTTATGATGGCCTCGGGGTGAAGAAGAGTCCAGGAGACTATGCGGTCACCGAGGTCTCAAAGCTTCAGCCCTGGATCAAGACGAGCTACTACAGCATCTCAGGAGAACTCAAGGGCCATTACTACAACATATCTACCCCGATCTCGCTATACCCTGACCACATACACTACTTCGACCTAGAGGTCGACATCGTGGTCAAACCGAACTCAGAGCCCGAGATAATCGACGCAGAGGCTCTTGAGAGAGCCGTCCAAGAAAATAGGATAAGCGAGGATCTCAAGAAAAAGGCTCTTAGGATCGCGGAGGAGATCGCCTCGAAGCAGCCCTAGCGATCTCAGCATACCAGATCTCACCTATTCTCGGAGATCCCCTTCCGAGATTCACGATTGACCTGACTATGAAATATGCTGGCGCTATGCTCAGCGGAACGTGAAGGATGTTGAAGATCGCCGTGAAAACCGCCACCATCATGAAAGCGGAGATCCTGCTCGAAAAGCTTAGCCCGAGGAAAGCTGATACGCTCGCAGCCGCGAAGTCAAGAAACTCTGGGAAAAGATAGATCAACACCACATAGTTGAACAAGCTCATTGCCAGAACCCTCAGGATGCATCCGAGAATCGAGCCTAGGATCAACCCGCCCCTCGGGGTTTTCAGAGCCTTAAAGCCTAGCCAAAGACCTAAAAGCGTTGAGACCGTGGCGGCGAACCTCATGGTCGGCCCGAGAGGAGTATAGGAGCCGACTAGCAGAAGCACCAGCCAATACACGGTCGAGGAAATGAATCCTGCCTCGGGGCCCATTAGGAGAAAGGCAAGAAAGACTGGTATCTCCGCGAAATCGAACTTCAGATAAGGTATTATCGGATAGCTGAAGGAGAGAGGTAAGATCGCAAGGATCGCGGCTAAGCATGCTAAGCAACTCGCTGAAGCGATAAGCTTCGTCGGCTTAGCTCTCACGGAATTTTTCGGGCTCCCGCCCTCTAATAAATCATGAGTATTTACTCGAATTTGAGTATCATTCTAAGATCCCGCCGAAGAAGTCCTTCCAGACCTGCTCATAGTCTTCAGGTGCGCCTATATCGACCCAGTAGCCATCATAGACGTATGCATAGAGCTTCCCCTTATCGGCTAGGGCTGGGATGACATGCTCCTCCAGCGAGCAGTAGGCTGAGGATGGAATGTAGTCGAAGACCTCGGGCTCGAAGACATAGATTCCAGCGTTTACCAGGCCTGGAACAGGCTGCTTAGGCTTTTCCCTGAAGGCCAAGACCTTCCCATTGTCATCTATCGAGACCAGGCCGAACCTGCTAGCGTCCTTCACCCGAGCCAAGACCATTGTGGCGATGGCGTTCCTCGCCTCATGGAATCTAAGCAGGCTGCTCAAGTCAAGATTATTGAAGAGGATGTCGCCGTAAACCGCCAAAAACCTTCCACTAAGCTTTTCTTCAGCGTTTTTTATCGCTCCAGCGGTTCCAAGCGGGATCTTCTCGACCGAGTACTCTATCCTTATCCCCAGCGAGCTGCCATCCCCAAAGTACCTCATAAGATGCTCTCCTAGATGGCTTACGGCCAGGATGAAGTGATGGAACCCCTGATCCCTAAGCTTGAGAATAATGTGCTCTACTATCGGCCTATAGCCCACAGGCATCATGGACTTCGGGATGCTTCGGCTCAGAGGCCCCATCCCCACCCCAAGGCCGCCGCACAGGATTATGCATTTCATGGATTCTCGGATGAGCTTATCCCTGATCGCCTCGATTATGAAGGAGGTGCGCTTTCTTGGAGGTACCCTGCTTGTAAGCTGATCCCAGAGATCCTTCGGGAACTCTATACTCGTTCTATGCTTCCGCATACTGACAAGACACTAAAATCTGTTTACATATAACTATTATGCAGAGAATTTTGGAAAGCGGGCTTTATAGCGGAGTTGCAGGAAGCCGAGCCCGGTCCTAGATATGGTTAAAAGTGTCCAGCTCGTCGGAATATTTGATCTGAGATGTTGAGGGTTGGAGTTAACGGTATGGGGAGAATCGGGAGGCTTTTTACGCGGGCTGCCTTTCAGCACCCAGAATATGGTAAGAGCTTCGAGATAGTCGCCTTCAACGACCTAGCCGATAACAAGACGACCGCCTTCCTCTTGAAATACGACTCAGTTCACAGGAAATGGGATCGAAAGATCGAGGCGACGGATAAGGGAATAGCAATCGATGGACAGGAGCTAAGGGGGTTCCAGGAGCCAGATCCGGCGAAGATTCCTTGGAGTGAGGCTGAGGTGGATTTGGTGGTTGAGTCCACTGGGAGGTTTAGGGCGAGGGCGGATGCCGCTAAGCATCTCAGAGATGGAGTAAAGAAGGTTTTGATCTCCGCTCCCTCGGGCGACGCCGATGTGACGATAGTTCCTGGAGTCAACGACGAGATGCTCGACGTCAAGAAGCATGACGTCATCTCCGCCGCCTCGTGCACGACGAACTGCCTAGCCCCCATGGTCAAGATCCTGCTAGACAACTTCGGCATAAAGAAGGGATACATGACCACAGTCCACGCATACACGAACGATCAAAGGCTTCTAGACCTAGTCCACAAAGACCTCAGAAGAGCCAGAGCCGCAGCGCAGTCCATAATCCCAACCACGACCGGCGCGGCCAAAGCACTTCACCTAGTAATCCCAGAGGTTAAAGGCAAGCTTCACGGAATAGCGCTTAGGGTTCCTGTTGCAGACGGCTCCATAACGGATCTAGTAGCGGTCGTCGAGAGAGAGGTAACCGTGGATGAAGTCAAGGAGGCGTATAAGAAGGCTGCTGTAGGAAAGATGAAGGGGATACTAGCATACACCGAGGAGCCTATAGTGTCCGTGGACATAATCGGAGATCCTCATTCGTGCATAATCGATGGCTTGAACCTGATGGTTTTAGGGGATCGAAACGATATAGTGAAGGTCCTGGGATGGTATGACAACGAGTGGGGCTACAGCAACAGGCTAGTAGACGTAATCCTGATGATAAACAAGCAACTTTAGCAAACATTCTCTCAAAACTTTATTTTGCCTAAATGATCGATCAGAGATCAAGAAGCTCAATTGGAGATCATATGCGGCTCATTCCGAAAGCCTTCAAGCTATGTGCGGCTTAAGGACAACAGTATCGGAAGCTTTTCATAGTCTTCTGAAGTCATCTTCCATCCCACCGATCCTAGAAGCTCGTCTAGATGACTTTTCTTCAGGGTCTTTGGGATCGCGATCACGTTTTCATGTCTTATCACCCAATTTATGATGAGCTGCGCTGGGGTCTTGTTATACTTCCTTCCAAGCTTTTCGAGCCTGCTTCTATAGGGATCCTTAAGTAGCGAGCCTTTCCCGAGGGGTCTATAAGCTATTATCGTTATCTTGTTTTTCTTGCAGAATGGGAGAAGCTCTTCCTCGATCAGACGGCTCATCGGATTATAGAGCACCTGGTTCGAGACTATGTCATATTTTGAGAGATGGGACATCGCCTCATCGAGCTCTTTGACCGAGAAGTTGCTGACACCGATAAACCTGACCTTTCCCTCGTCTACGAGCTTCTCCATGGCTTTCATGGTCTCCCTGACTGGGATGAAGGGATTGGGCCAGTGAACCTGATAAAGGTCGACGTAGCTCGTTCCCAGCCTCTCAAGGCTACGCTCTAGAGCCTTTAAGACGGCCTCGTATCTCAGGTTATCGGGCCAAACCTTCGTGGCTATGAAAACCTTCTCCCTTGGAAACCTTTTGATAGCTTCTCCGACCAGCTCCTCGCAGTGGCCAGCTCCATACACCTCGGCGGTATCTATCAAGCTCATCCCCCTCTCAACAGCATATCTAATTATCTCAACCACATCGTCATCCTGAGAGTAATCTGGATGAAACCTTCCGCCCATCTCCCAGGTCCCTAAGCCTAATGCTGGAACGAAGACATCGGTCTTGCCAAGCCTTTTAAATTCCATCGCCATGAACTCGGACTTGGCGCAGAAAAAAGGTTGCCTCGATGAGAAAGATGAGCCTTCACGCGGGATCAAGGTAAGAGAAATAAATCCTGAAACTAACCTTATTCACGTGATCAAGCTATGTCCAAAGCCCCGCCTCTAATGGAGCTTTTATCCCTCAAGGGTAAGCGAGCACTTGTCACAGGCGCTGCATCTGGAATTGGGAAGGCAACCGCTTACAGGCTTGCCGAGGCTGGGGCAGATCTAGAGCTCGTCGACATCGATGTGGAGGGCTTAAAGCTTGTTGGAAAAGAGGCTTCCAAGTTTGGCGTCGAAGTAAATCTTCATGAAATAGACTTGTCAAGTAAGGAGAGGATAGATGAGCTTTGGAGAGAACTCAGAGGCCGAGAGCCTGACATACTCGTCAATAACGCTGGCATATACTTTTTCAGGGATTTTCTTGAGCTCGATGAGACGGCGTTAGAGAGGGCGATGAAGGTGAACCTCTATTCCGCTATCTGGATGTGCCGTCACATGATCAGAAAAAGGCTGGATAAAGGTGGGATCATAGTTAACGTGTCTTCGATAGAGGCTATCCTGCCCTTCGCGACGGAGCTCGTCCACTATGATGTGAGCAAGATAGGGATAATAGCATTAACTAGAGCACTAGCCCGAGAGTATGGTGGGAAAGGCTTTAGGGTTAACGCCGTGGTTCCAGGGGGTATACAGACCCCTGGGGTGAGAAGGCTTATGAGGAAAGCTGTGCTGGGCTTCGACCTTGAAAGAATGAAGATAGGAACGATTTTCAGGTCGAGGCTTCCCCTCGGAAGATTCGGGGATCCGGATGAGGTTGCGAGGGTCATATTGTTCTTGGCGAGCGATCTCTCGAGTTACATGAATGGCGCGATAATCCCTGTTGACGGCGGGTTCCTTTCCACATGACGGCTCTGGACTTAGATCTCGCTTCGAAGCCGGATCACTAGTGCATGAAAGCTTCTCCTAAGGAGAGCTGGATTTAGCCAGGGTTAATGGTTTTATTTTTCTGCTCAAGTTTCTTCTTGGAGGTGTAGTGTTGATTGAGCACGAGTTTTAAGACCTTGGACGACGTTGATGTGGCTGGGAAGACGGTGATCGTTCGAGTGGATTTGAACTCTCCCGTAGATCCTGAGAGTGGAAGGATCCAGGACAATGAGAGGATCCAGGCGCATGCGAGGACGCTGAGAGAATTATCTGATAGAGGGGCTAAGGTCGTGGTCCTAGCTCATCAGGGGAGGAAGGGAGGTTCAGACTTTCTTCCGCTCGAGCAGCACGCTGAGCTTCTATCGAAGCACGTTGGGAAGCCTGTGAAATATGTTCCTGATATCATTGGGGAGGAGGCTGAGAGGGCGATAAGGGAGCTGAAGGAAGGTGAGATCCTGCTCCTCGAGAACGTTAGGACCTTGGATGAGGAGACTGTCGAGGCGAGTCCAGAAGAGCATGCGAAGGGAGCTCTGGTGTCGAAGCTTTCAAGCCTCGCGGACCTATTCGTCTTGGACGCCTTCTCGGTGGCCCATAGAGCTCATGCTTCGATCATCGGCTTCGCCGCCAAGCTTCCCGTCGTAGCTGGAAGGGTTATGGAGATGGAGTTGAAGGCGCTTAGCGAGCTTCTCGAGAAGCGGGATAAGATAATCTTGTTCATGGGCGGAAACAAGCCGAAGGACTGCATATCCGTCATAGAAGCCATACTCAACAGAGGCAAACCAGAAATCAAGATTCTTCTTACCGCTGGAATCTTGGGCCAGCTCTTCTTGATGGCTGAGGGTAGGGATTTAGGCGCCGCGAGCTTGGAGTACATCAGGAAGAAAAAGTTCGACGAGTTCATCGGGAAGGCTAAGGAGCTGAGCGGAAAGCTTGGTGAAAAACTTCATAAGCCGATCGACGTGGCATGCGATGTAAACGGAAAGAGGGTTGAGGTGAAGGTTGAGGATCTTCCAGCTCCAGGCCCGATAATGGACATAGGAAGCGAGACGGCGTCAAGCTACGCGGATTTGATCAGATCGGCGGGCGAGGAGGATGCGATAATAGTCAAGGGGCCTGCAGGAGCATATGAGTATGAGCAGTTCAGGAAGGGAACCGCGGAGATCTACAAGGCTTTGGCGGAGTCGAAGGCCTTCACCCTGATAGGCGGCGGAGACTCCTCAACGGCGATAAGGCTCGTAGGCTTAAAGGTTGAAGACTTCTCTTACGTGAGCTTAGCTGGAGGAGCCTTGATCCACTATCTCTCTGGAAAGAGGATGCCTGGAGTCGAAATCCTGAAACGATCCTAACAACCCTTCATTTTATTTCAACCTAGCTATCAGGAGATATCTGCCGTCGAAGATTATCTCAGCTCTAGGCGGAAGTCTTAAGAGGGGCGGCCGCTTCTCAATTACGATGTAGAGATTATGCGGCCTCTCAGGAGGGCTTGGAGGCTTCTCTAGAATCTCATAGTTTTCCTCGTGTAGCGCCTCGACCCAGTATCTCAGTCTGATATTCGGGACTAGGATGCTTGATCCGAGGGGCACGTGGTTTGAGATCTCCTGAAGCTCCGAGTATTCTTCCAGGCTGATGCTCGGTCTGAGAAGGCGAATGGTCGGGATCGTGATCATAGCCATCAAGCCCACTAGGAGTAGGAATGCCGTGGGCTTAGCCTTGCTCTTGACTTCCCCTACGATTATCGCCATGATCGGGGGGATCAGTATAGAGCTCATCAAGCTGAACCTGAAGAGCCATGAGCCTCCTATCACTGGGAGGTTGATCAAGATCAGGAGAAGCCCTGAGGCCGTGATCACAGCCGAGAACCTGCTTCTTCGGAGGAAGCCGTAAAGTATTCCGGCCAAGCCTATCAAGATGGAGGGCAGAAAGCTCACCTGCGTTTGAAAGACCAGCGAGCTTCTTCCGAAGGGATTTTCTAGAAAGCTTAGAAGCTTGTTCGTGTCATAGCCCACGATCCCTGGAGCAACTGCCAAGGCCACCGCCAACAGGAGAAAAGACGTGATCGAGGCCGCTGCGGCACCGTATATCATCGCCTTGGATCGATCCGACCTGATGAGAGAGAATGCTAGTATGAGGGTTGAGAGGAGGGCGAGAACGCCGTAGGTTAAGACGTGGGAGAGAGCTGCCGCGATCGCTGAAAGCGAGGAGAAAATAACGACTTTTCTCTCATCCCTTTCTTTGATTAAAACGTAGATGAAGACCGCGATGAAGAGGAGACTGACATAGTTTTTGAGGAAATCGTTGGCAAGCCTCAAAGTGTATGGTGAGATTATGAAGGTGAGAGCTGCGGTGAGCCCGCTGAGATCGCCCATCTTCCTGAAGCTCAGGTATAGAATGAGGCTGGTCAACCCTCCGTAGAACGCCACGGCAAGCTTCAAGCCCAGGTTCTTGTCCTCTGAGAGAAGATAGAAGGGGAGCAGAAGATAGTAGGTCAAGGGAGGGTCTGGATACCTCATAGCGCCTTCGAGTAGGATGTGCCTGAGCTGGATCAAGTAGTATGGACCGTCTATCCCATAAACGATCGGGTAGCGCAAGTGAACCATCAAAACTACTAGATAGGAGATTAGGAAGGAGGCTGCTGAGCAGGCCAAAGCTAGCGGCCGAGCCCGCATACCGATTTCCCGAAGGAACTCGACCGTATTTAAGGAGAATATGCTTTGCATACAGGATTATATTTGAGGGAGAGTTGCTTTTCTCAGATGCCTGAGCTATGGTATTTCGCATATGGATGGTCGCTTAATAAGACTCTCATGAAAAAGTGTATCGGAGAATGGATCGAGGCGAGGCGAGCGATTCTGAGGGGATTCAAGCTGGTCTTCAACGTTTACTCTCCTTCGTGGCGGGGAGGCGTGGCGAATCTCAGGGAAAATGAAGAGTCGAAGACCTATGGGGTCGCATATAAGATAACCTCCGAGCAGCTTGAGAGGCTCGACAGGTTCGAGGGAGTCCCTCAACGATCCGCCAGGAGGAGCGTTTTGATCGAGGTTGAGGGGATAGGGGAGGTTAAGGCGATAACCCATGTCGCGGTGAATCCCAAGGAGGGCAGAGTTCATCCTTCAAGAGAATACGTTTCAGCGATGTATAGGGGGATGAAGCAGCATGGGCTCGGCGAGGAAGCCCTGAAAACCCTCCAGAAGGTTGCTGGAATCCATTGAACACTTGATCCAGGCTTTGAAGAAGGCGTCTGGCTCAGCTCCCTTTAATGGGAAAATATAAAATTCTAGTTGGAGCAACTGTTTCTGACCCTGAGGATGGGAGACTTATATGGTTCTCTTTTCGCCGCCCTTCAAGCCTATGGATACCTAGGAGCGTTCATAATATCGGTTCTCGGGAGCCTAGTCCCCTTTCTTCCAGTTCCCTACCTGATACCCATAGTGTTGATGGCCAGAATACTCGATCCGTTAATTCTCGGGGCGGTTGCTGGAATCGGAGGAGCCTTAGGCAAGATAACCTCGTATCTGCTGGGCAGGTTCGGCAGAAAGTTTCTAAGCGAGGAGAAGAAGAAAAGCATGAGCCTCCTAGGCAAAGCCATCGAGAAGTACGGCGCGGTCGCTGTCTTCCTCTTCGCCCTGACACCACTCCCAGATGACGTAATCTATATCCCAGTCGGGCTAACGGGTCTCAGCCTAGCGAGGTTCATGCTAGCGAACATGCTTGGAAAGATAATACTCTCGTGGATTGTCGCCTATGCTGGAAGGCTGTACTTCGATCTTGCTACGCTTTTCCTCGGGGAGAGCGGAGGAGTTGAGGCGGTTATAATAGCCATGATAGCGATGGTAATCATAACGATACTCTTGCTTAGGGTTGACTGGGAGCGGGTTGTCGAGGCCGGGAGGAAGGGGGGAGTTGGAGCGGCCTTCAAGGAGATGATGAAATCTCTAGGCCTGAAGTTTTGGCATAGTTCTAAAAGATAGCGGGCTGAAGGCAAGACATATATCAGCCCTGATTGGATAGTAGCGTATGGCTCGAACTTACAAGTGGCTCGGAGGAATAGGATACATACTAACATTCATACCCTATGTTAACTTCGTCTCCATCATACTGATAGCCGTGGCCTGGATAATGATGGGAAGAGATACTCGCGAGAAGATGTTCACTGCTCTCGGAATACTAATGATAGTCCTCTTCGCGGCAGCCATATCCGCGGTGATCATAGCTTTCAGCTTCCTCTGGACGATCATGCCGATGACCATGCCAGGTTTCCCGATGCAGCCTGGCGGCGAGATGGGGCCCATGAGGCTGGGATCATTTATCTGGGGGATCTTGATAGCCATGGTGATACTTTTGGCCCTCGGCATCGCGACCGCCATCATAGACATAATAGCGCACTTCAGGGCTGGAACGATCTTCGATAACAAGTGGTTTAGGATAGGAGGGTGGCTGAGAATAGCTGTGATAGTCTCCCTAGCCATCGCCATCCCGCTGATCATAATCTCCCTAGCCTCTGCAGGGATTTTGGGAGCTTTAGGCACGGTTAGGCCAGAGGTCATGCCCTTCCACATACTTCTCTCATTCCTCTGGCCCATAGCCATAGTCGCTATCCTATCGCTTCTGGCAACGATATTCTCGATAATAGCGTTCTTCACGATCCCAGAGGAGGAGGCCATAGAGCCGGAGCCTCAGTAAGGTTGGTAAGCTGGGCTTACGCTGGTGTTATGGGTTGAGCGGCTGGGGAGGAATAAGGGCTTCTGAGATGGCGGCCATCGATGAGAACTCGGAGTGGCTTGGGGTCTCGAGAGCTCTCCTGATGGAGAATGCTGGAGCATGGGTCGCGAGGACAGCATATCAGTGGCTAGGCGGAGTAGCAGGCAAGAAGATAATCATCTTCTGCGGAACTGGGAATAACGGTGGAGATGGGTTCGCGGCAGCGAGGCATCTTGCAGGTCTTGGAGCCGAGGTCCATGTAGTCTTGATCGGAGACCCGAAGAAGATCAGAACCCCCGAAGCGAAGGCCAACTATAGTGTATTATGCTCGATGAGGGAGTCCGTGAAGCTCTCCATCATAAAGACCGTTGAAGATTTAGAGGAGATTAGAAGAGACCTCGAAGACGCGGAGGCGGTGATAGACGCGATCTTTGGGACTGGGATCAGGGGTGAGATCCGAGAGCCGTGGAGATCAGCAATCCAGCTGATAAACTCGGCCAAGGGGCTTCGAATAGCCGTGGATATGCCTTCGGGGGTGGATCCAGACACGGGCGAGGTCAGAGACCTATGCGTCAACGCGAACGTCACGGTCACGTTTCATAGGCCGAAAGCTGGAATGCCCGCGGCGGCGGATTACTGCGGCGAGCTCGTGATCGCTCCTATAGGGATACCTCCTGAAGCTGAGATCGTTATGGGGCCTGGCGACGCTAGACAAGCTCTCTCTTCGATGAGCCGTGAAGCCTCTGAGATAGCTCTTCTAGGAGATCTTCCAGATGAGGCGAGGAAGCTGATAGACCTACTGGGGTCGAGGATCGGGGGATCTTCTGGCGAGATAGCTTATGTTGGAGAGAGGTTGGATCTCTTGGATAGGTGTGAGAAGGCTTCGATAATTCTCGGGGTCGGCGGAGCCGTGGATGATCCAAGGTTCATCTCGATAATGAGGTGGGATGATGCTTGGAGAACTCTTGGAATAAGGCTTGAAGGAAGCATTCACGAGAAGTATGAGCTACTCTCGAAGAAGTCATCGGAGCTCGAACAACCAATATACATCCTAGGCGATGAAATGGATGTCTTGATCGGGGCTTCGAGATGGAAGATGAGCTGGATCGATAGGCCGCTGAACGAGACCGGATTTAATACGTTGATAGCCGTGGCCCTGGCCCTGATGTCGAGAGGAGTGAAAAGCTTCGATGCCTTAACGGCTGCGGGCTACTTGGCTGGGGTCGCGAGCAAGTCGGGATATGAGGCGGTGAAGCAGGAGATTAAGCGGCTGAGCGGCAGAGATTAAGGATGTGGGTCGCTGATGCCTTTAGCTGGCTGAGAGCTGACGCGCTTTCTCCCACTTGAGATATATCTCAGCAATCTCGTCGAAGGTCAAGAATACTATTGCATTCTTCTTCATGAGAGGCTCAAGCTCCTCTAACCACTCGTTATATGCTGCGAGAACCTTATCGACCTCGGCTCCAGACCCGCACTGATAGAGGTGAGAGCTCGCATACCAGGTGTTTATCATCCCAGGCTTCATGTCCTTTAATGCTTCCTGCAGCGACCTCCTGGCCTCCGCGAAGCAGTCTGGATTCTTGCGGCAATCTATCTCGAAGCTCGTCGCCTTGTACCAGCCTGGAATATACACTATGGTTCCCGACTCGTCGTGGATCAGCCATTCACCTGTCCCAAGGCTTATCATCTGAACACTTGGAAGTATCCAAGGCTGAAGTTTTGTCGGAGGGCTCCTGGTTTCCCGATAGTAGGGCTTCTCGAGGGCGGTCATCGACACGAAGCCCAGGCATCCATCGCACACTCCTAGCAGGCTCACGTTCTCAAGCTCGAACCCTCCTCCTAGGTTCGTCGGCTCATGACCCAAGGCTTCCGCGACGGCCTCCTTGACGGCCCGATTGTATCTGAGCTTCTCCTCATCCGTCTCGAGCCCGAGCTCCTTGATGTGATGACCTAGATGGCTTTGGACCCCGATCCCATGACCCCTCGCCTCAAGCTCTCTCAAGATGAATCTCCCAAACTTTACATCGGCTTCCGCGAAAGGCTTCTCGGTCTGGATCGAGAGCTTCGCCCCGTGTTTCTCGAAGACCTTCGCGAGCCTGTCGAGTGTGTCAGCATATTCCATGAAGATCTCGCGGCTCTCGTTATAATATGGGGGATGGCCAGGTAATTCCTCGATATGGAGCTGAAATGCTACTAGAAGCCTTCTCCCTATGCAGTCGTAGGGGCAGCTTCTCCAATCCTCTCCGACGTCGCATACGCCGTTGCCGCAGCTTTCAGGTATATCAACGAGAGCGAGAAGACCCGTCTCAGCCTTCTTAGCTCCCTCGAAGAAAGCCAAAACATAGTCAAAGTATTCCTCCAGCGGCATAGCATGGCCGAGGTCATGCCATATTATCTTGCGCTTTTTCGCCGATGATGCCGCCTCATAAGCCATGATGCAGGACTCAGGGGGGAGAAGCTTATCTTTCTTCCCGCAGTGAAACTCTATCATCCCCTTGTAGCTTGGAAGATGATATAATGGATCGATTTCCTTTAGCTTGTCTGGGCTGCTCAAAAGCTCTTGAATGGCTGCGCGCTCCTTTTCCGTTCTAGGCTCGACCTGAGATAAGACGTAGCTGAGGTTCGCGGAGGCCAGGAGGAGGGCCGCTTTCTCTATCCCGCTGGCTCCTAGAGCCACGCCCGAGACTATGCTCCCCAGGCTTCTCGAGATCAGGTAAACTTCTGAAGCCCCCTCAGCTCTCAGGAACTTCTCGATCAGGAGTATCTCCTCGGATCCTTGCTTGATCACATCATAGAAGCGGCTCGGATCATATCTTCCCCTCTCGCCGTGGTAAGGCAGGTCGAATGCGAAGACGCAGTAGCCGTGCTTCTTGAACTCGTCCATGTCTCTTCTCCAGACGGACTTGTCTCGCCCCATCCCGTGAACGAAGATTATGCACTTCCCATTCCAGCCCTCAGGCTTCTCGTAGATGTATGGGAAGGAAAGCTCCATGGTTTCGACATGCTCTGTGGTCTCTGAATGGGTCGATTTCTCGGAGGTCCAGGTGCTCTCGCTGGTCTTAATCTCAGTCGTTTTTGAGGCTCTTGGAGAGGAGACGGGGGTCTTCGTAATCGTTTGCGTCGGCTTGCTCAGTGATGTCTTAACCGTCTTCTTCACCTTTGTTGGTTTTGTGATGCTGGTGGTCGTCGTTCCTCGTCCTTGGGCGAACAGGAAATAGGTTACAAACACTGATCCCAGGATCAGCATAGTTATAGCTAGGATCGCGATTATGGCCCGATCCATCGATCGATAGCCTGATGGCCGGCGCATTAAGTCTTTCTGGGAGGGCTTAGGGCTATGTTCCAGGGGCTTTCGGCCGCCTAGTAACGAGAACCACGACCACCGCGATCACCGCTGCCACCACGATCGCCGCGACCACCAGCATCAAGGTGAAAAGTCCGCCGAACTCCACGCCAGCAGCCGTCGTCGTAGGAGTCGTGGTGATAGG
>CAYXHS010000022.1:0-14717 GCA_964465105.1 uncultured Nitrososphaeria archaeon | reverse complement strand
ACGCTGGCCTCAAGGTGGTCTTCTCGACCCCAGAGGAGCATGACAGGATCATGGCCTTCATCCAAGTCGCCCACCACCTCTCATACCTCTCCTTAGCCCTAACCCTATGGGAGAAAGACTCGGAGATCGTGAGAGATTATGCGACGAGATCTCTCAGAAGAACCCTAGGGATGTTCAGGTCCCTGAGCGGAAACCTTCGGGTGATCAGGGAGATCGCGGAGAGCAACTCATACGGCGGAGAGGCTGCTGAGGCTCTGAAGGCTTCGATCGATAGGCTGATGAGGGCGGATGAGGATGCTTGGAGCAGGGTTGAGGAAGCCTTGAAGATTTTACCCGAGAAAGCCTTACCCTAACTCTCTTCTCCTCAAAACCGGTGGGATCAGTCCAGCCCTTATCGCGTGATCTGCGAGCACTATCGCCGTCATGGCCTCTACGACTGGAACAGCTCGAGGAACTATGCATGGATCATGCCTTCCAGGAACCCTAAGCTTAACCTCTCTCAGCTCCTTTAAACTCACGGTCTTTTGCTCCACCGCGATCGAGCTCGGAGGCTTAAACGCAACCCTAAAGACTATCGGCATTCCAGTCGATAATCCTCCAACTATCCCTCCCGCATCATTCTTCTCCGAAACTATCTCACCATCTCTCAGGACCAGCGGATCATTATGCTGAGACCCCATCATCCTAGCAGCCTTAAACCCTGCTCCGAACTCTACTCCCCTCGCTCCAGGAATGGAGATCATGGCCTTCGAGAGGTCTCCGTCGAGCGAGTCGAATACCGGCTCGCCCAAGCCTATCGGAACGCCCGTCACGACGCATTCGACGATTCCTCCCACGCTATCTCCCCTCTTTCCGGCCTCGATTATCCTTGCCTCCATCCTTTCAGCGGACTCGGGGGTCGGAGCTCGAACGACGTTCGCATACCTGTTTTTCGCCGCGTCTTCGAGGCTGAATTGCTCCGCCCTAACTCCCCCTATCTCGAGAGCATACGCGATGACCTCTATCCCGAGTGCTTCTTTCAGAAGCTTTTTCGCAACCGCTCCAGCCATAACGAATCCCGCCGTGATCCTCCCAGAGAACCTTCCCCCTCCCCGATAATCGTTGAACCCACCGTACTTGACGTGGGCATAGTAGTCGGCGTGGCTCGGCCTAGGCGTATATCGAATCGCGTCATAATCCTCGCTTCTCACATCCTTGTTCCAGACGAGCATGCAGATCGGGGCGCCCGTGGTGTATCCCTCGAAAACCCCTGAAAGTATCTCGACCTTATCTTCCTCCCTCCGCTGGGTTGAGATCAAGGTGTTCGACGGCCTCCTTAGATCAAGCTCACGTTGAACATCCTCCTCTTCGAGCCTTAGACCCGCTGGACATCCATCAACAACTGCTCCAACGCATCTCCCATGGCTCTCGCCGAAGCTTAAAACCACGAACCTCTCTCCCAGGATATTTCCCCTCAAGCTTCAAGCACCTCGACCCTCATGCCAAGCCTTCTCGCGTGATCTAAAAATCCTGGATACGAGATTTCAGCCGACTCCGCGCCCTCGACCACGCATCCCCTCTCGGTTGAAGCCGCTAGAACCGTTAAGGCCATGAACATCCTATGGTCGCCATGAGATTTTAGGATGCATCCGCCCTCAAGCTTCCTTCTGCCCCTGATCTTCAAGCCGTCTCGAAGAACCTCGACCGCGACTCCAAGCTTTCTAAGCTCAGACGCGATGACGCTAAGCCTATCAGACTCCTTGAACCTGGTATGCTTCACTCCTCGGATTACGGTTTCCTCCTCGGACTTCGCAGCCATAACCGCGACAACTGGAAGAAGATCAGGAGAATCCCTCAAACAATATTCCCCTCCCTCAAAACCTCCTATGCCTTGAACCTCCACAGACCCTCGAGAAATCTTTAGGCTGCAACCCGACTTCTCCAGGATCTCGATTATCGCCGAGTCTGCCTGAGGTAGATCTAGATCAAGTCCTTTGATCTTGACATATCCTCTAGTTAGCTGGGCTCCAGCCATGAAGAATGATGCTGAGCTAAAGTCTCCTGGAACCTTGAAGTCGCATGGCCTTCCATCCTGCCCTCCCTCGACGTCGAACAACTCATATCTCTCATTCCTAACCCTGAAGCCGAACCTCTTCAAGACCTCTAGGCTCGCGTCGATATAGGGTTTTGAGACGAGCTCTCCCTCGACGATTATCCTAGCTCCCTGATCAGACTTGACCGAGGCGTAGAGAAGAGCTGAGATGAATTGGGATGAGATTTCTCCCGTTATCTTTGTCTCTCCTCCCCTCACTCCACCTCCCCTAACTATTATCGGAGCTCTTCCATCAAGCCTGCTCGCCCAGCATTCAACTCCAAGATCCCTTAAGGAATCTAGAAGAGGCTTCATGGGTCTCCTTCTAATGGATTCGTCTCCAGTCAATATCGCATACCCTCGTGGGATGAGCGCAGAGAGCGCCGTGAACAGCCTGAGGGTCGTCCCAGAGTTCTCAACATCGATCACGTTCTCAGGGGTCTTAAGCCTCCCACCCGAAATCACGACCTTGGATTCATTCTTCCTCACCTCAGCTCCTAGAAGCATGCATGCCCTCCTGCTAGCATCCGTATCACGAGACCTAAGCGGATTAATCATCACGCTAACTCCTTTGGATAGAAGAGCGGCGGCGTAAACCCTATGAGTATAAGATTTGCTCGGAGGAGCCTCGATCTCCCCCTGGATCACCGAAGGCTTCACGAGAACCCTACTCATCGCCAATCATCCTCCAAGATGCCCGAGAGTTATTCGGCTTACACGAGATCACGGGGCCGAATCTCTCTAAGCTCTTTCTCACCTCTTCACCCCGCTTGGGCGGAGCGACCGCGGCTATCGCAGGCCCAGTCCCAGAAACTCCAGCCGCATAGGCCCCAGCTCTCAAGGCTCTCAAGATGGGGCTCATATCGAGGTTCAGGGCGGCGGCTATTGCGAGCCCGTTCAAGGTCATAGCATCCCAGATCTTCCCCCTGAGCGCGAGATCTGCAGCCCTCAGACAAATCTCCTTAACCTTCCTGAGATCCTCCAAGCTCACGGAGCTCGTGTAAAGCTTTCCCTCGGGAACAAGTATCAGGATCTCAAGATCTCTCGGGGAATCCATCCTCCATAGAACTTTTCTCGCCTGGTTATCGGTTATGTTCACGCCCCCGAAGAAGCAGGTATATGCGTCATCATAAGCTCCGGTGATCGTTACCCCAGCCTTGATAGAAGCTTTCACGGCGAGCTCGACGATAAGCTCATCTGAGATTTGAAGACCTATCAGCTTAGCTACGGCTAGGGCGATTGCATCCGAGGCGGCGCTAGAGCTCTTAAGCCCCTTTCCGATCGGGATGCTCGATCTAGTCTTTATCAGCAAACCTAGATCTGTTCTCCCGGCTTGCTCCAAGACTATCTTCGCGGACTCCACCGCAAGCCTAGGATCTTCTCCCTCGGGGATCGAGACCCTTATCCTTCCAGGCTCATCGATGAGCCTCGCCTCAGCCTCGGTCCAGAGATCTACTCCGAGAGCTCCGCCGACTCCTGTTGGAATAGCGTTGAGTATGCTGACTGCTCCGTGGACCATCGCCCTGACAGCCTTCATCTCTCAGCCTCCCTTTCCTGGAGAGCCTTTAACGCGGCTTCCCTCATGACCTCGATCGGAGCCTCTCTTCCAGTCCAGAGCTTGAAGGACTCCGCCCCCTGATAGACCAAAACCTCGATTCCTGAAACAACTCTCGCTCCAGCTTTCTCAGCTTCTTCCAGTAGCTTCGTCCTAGGAGGATTATAGACCAGGTCCAAGATTATCGAGTCGCTCGGTATTTCGTCCCTGCTGAGCGGGGTCTCATTGACGTTAGGATGCATCCCGATGGGTGTAGCGTTAACTATAAGCTTGCAGCTCTCAGCTCTTCTCCTTCCCTCCTCCAGGCTACACGCGTCAGCGGAAAAGCCCATGGACTTGATCCAGTCGGCTAAGCTTTGCGCCTTCTTAAGAGTCCTGTTAGCGATTAAGATCTTCTCAAAGCCTAGGTTTAGGAGAGCTATTATCGAGGCTCTAGCCGCTCCACCCGCACCGATGATCATCGCCTGCTCGGAGCTTGGAAGCCTGAACCTTCTCAGCGCTCTCTCGATACCATAGACATCTGTATTGTATCCCTTCAAGGCTCCCCGCTCGTTGACGACCGTGTTCACGGCTCCAGCTCTCTCCGCAGATTCGTCAAGCTCATCCAGAAGTCTCATGACTCTTATCTTGTGAGGTATCGTCACGTTGAACCCGACTGCTCTTAAAGCCTTGAGACCCTTGACGGCGATCTCGAGAGCATCCTCAACGACGTCGAACGCTAGGTAAACGTAGTTTAATCCGAGGCTTCTGAAGGCGCTGTTATGCATTTGAGGAGAGACCGAGTGCTCGACTGGATGGCCTATTAGGCAGCAGAGTCTCGTCGCCGAGTCGATCAACGTTCCGTCACCAGCCTCAAAATCTCTCTAAGCTCATGCAGGGTTAGCTGACCTGGAGCAACCTCCTCGCCTGGAAGGCACGCATACGCTATCGGAGACCCGAGGATCGGGGAGAGGATCCTAGAGATCACGCCCTTCTCCCCCATCGCGAAGGCTATCAACTTCCCACTTGGAAGATCCTTTCTCCCATAGAGCCCTAATATCCTCAGGTTATCTGAAAAGGAACTCGACATGGTAACGATCTTCCCGAGATCCCCATAGCTCAAGCATCTCTGCGCTCTAGTGGCGAGAGCTTCCTCGCTCGGCGTCTCAGAGAAGTCATGAAACGATACTATTAACCTCGTATGCTTTCTCAATCTTCTTGAGACCTTTTCCAGATCTCCCGTCATTAGCTCGAGGTCAACGTATGCAGGCCTCTCGGAAGCAATCTCTTCTACTATCCGAATTCTCTCTTCCTCGGATCCCCTATAGCCTCCGCCCTCCCAGCTTGGCCTAAGCGTTACGATGGCTCTTTCAGCGAACTTAGAGACAAGTCTTCTCAGCTCCTCGAGTTTCAGGCTCTTGAGGAAGTCCAGCCTAAGCTCCACCAGGTCTCCTCCAAGCCTTAAAGCCCTCTCAGCTTTTCTCTCGATCTCAGAGATCTCCCTACCCATGACGCTGACGCAGATCATCGCTCTCAGCGACCTCTCACCTCTCTATTATGAACTCATCCACAGCTCTCCCGAAGTGCCTCGCCCTCGCTTTCGAGAGATGGGCCAGAACCTTGTCTCCAGGCTTGATCTCAGTCGCGGGAATCAGCTTCTCCTCCGGCGTTAGAAGGTTTATCGTCTCAGCGTTTTGGATTGCCACGGATCCTTCAACTTCTCCAGCCTTCACCCTGACGAGCTTCAGCGGCCTGCGCTCGATCTTCACCCTACCTATAGACACCACCCTAGCCCCAGCCTTCGAGACTATCAGCACCCTATCCCCAGCCCTAAGCTCTGAGAGATATCTGGTCGACCCATCCGGCGCGATCGTGTAGGAGCTTATTGCTCCAGCGTTCACCCTGAAGGGCCTCGGCGCCGTGAAGGCTGATCCCAGGCTCTCGTTATGGACTAGGATTAGGAGGCTTGAGGTGTTTCCTATCAGCATTCCTTCGCCGAAGCCTAGGATCGATGTCGTGTCTATGCACGCTCTATCGCCCAGCCCGATCTCCTTAACCTCAGTGACTTCAGCCTCGACGAGCTCAAGCCTTCTGGGAGCCTTAACCTGCTCATAAACCAGATCGATCTCCTCCAAGCTTCTTACTGGAACTAGTATTCCATCGACTCCCCTTTCCAGCACGCTTGCGAGGGTCTCGACCTCCATGGGCGATGATGCGGCGGCGATGAGCTCGGCCTTGTAGGGGGAAAGATCTGCGATCAAGTTCTCTAGGGCGATTATCTTCCAGTCCTCGACCTTGACTATGATTTTCTTGGCTCCAGCCTTGGCGGCCGCTAAAACTTTTTCGGAGTCCTCAGGAGACCTAATGGCTATCTCTGGAATCATCTCCTCTGAAAGCTTGTCAAGATCCCTGACTACCCTCCTATCCGCCATCTCAGACTCATGATACACCTCGACCAATCCTCGAAGATCTCTCGGAACTTTCCCTGGTTCGCAGTAAACCGCCCTTATGCCCTTGGCTAAAGCATGCTTCACGAGCTTCTCATCCACTTCCTCGAGGGCTAAGATTATCTGCTTCTCCATCTCTCAGCTTCCCCTCAGCATCCTCAAGGCATCTTCGACCTTTCTCCCCTCGATTATGACCGCTCTGAGAGCTTTGACCATGGCCTCAGGGGACTCATGCTGGAAGACGTTTCTCCCAAAGGTCACTCCTATTCCACCTGCCTCGACAACCGCTTTCGCGAGCTCCAAAACCTTCCTATCATCATCCATCTTAGGGCCTCCAGCAGCGACCACGGGAACTGGGCAGCCTCTGGTTATGATCTTGATGTCGTCTGGGTTGAAGGATGGCATCGGAACCTTCACTATGTCCGCTCCGAGCTCGGCTCCAACCCTGGCAACATGAGCGATCACCTCAGGGTCTCTAGGATTCTTTACGTTCTCTCCCCTCGGATACATCATCGCGATCAACGGTATTCCCCACTCATCGCACTTGTCGGCGATCGCTCCGAGCTTCATCAGCATGTTCTGCTCATCCTTGTTCCCGATGTTCACGTGAACCGAGACCGCGTCGGCTCCAAGCCTAATCGCCTCCTCGACCGAGGCCGCTTGAACCTTCCAGTTAGGCGAAGTGGATAGGCTCGTGCTCGCGGACGCATGCATTATCAGCCCGACCTTCAGCGGCTCAGGCAAGCTCTTTATGACGCCCTTATGGACGAGTATCGCGGTGACGCCAGCGCCCTCAAGCCTGCTCATCATCTCATGGATTCTATCGATCCCCTTTATCGGCCCCGAGCTCACCCCATGATCCATCGGCACGCACAGCATCCTGCCGCCCTCGGTTATCCTGCTCAGCCTAACGCGCTTTCCCCAGACCACTTGCATCACCTCCTCTAATACACGCTAGAGAGGGTTCAGACCCAAGCCGATACTCCCAAAAGCCTATAGAATGGACCCCAGACATATACACCACCTCCAAAAATGGAAGATCTAGCGAGGGGCCCTGGCCTACGCCAGGGCAAAATAGAAGCCTAGATAGCTAAAGCTCCAGAGGCCATAGAAGCCGTTCAAACGATCCAGCTTTCGTTCATTCATCTGTCTTCGCCTCTGGAGCGCTTAGATAGTAGGGTTCTCAAACGTATATAAAAGTTCTCCAACCTTCCTGCTCTAAACTTATCTTTTCTCTTCCCCGAATCTTCTTGAAGTTCATGAGATTAAGAGCCATCGCAACAGCCCTCTTGACCGCTCTTCTAATTTCATCTATAATCTCCCTTGCTCCCAGATGCCATGCTCAGCCAACGTGGAGCTTCAGGGTGAAGCTTCTCCCATCAGAGCTGTATATGGGGGAGTGGGGGACGATCCAGGTGAACCTGACGAACACGGATTGCTCGGACAAGACGTCGGCCGAGTTCGAGTTCAAGGACATTCCCGAGCAGGATCTGGAGGAGCTGGATAGAAGGGCTGGGGAGATGCTTGAGGAGGGGCTCATAGGGAGCTATGACATCCAGATAACCTATGCTCATGGGGTCGGAGGCCAGGTCTACTATGATGCCAAGCTAACGATCAACGGAGCATGCTCGGGGAAGCCCATCAAGGTGTATTATGTCTTTCTCTGGTTTCCTTGGAAAGATTACCCTGGGAGGGAGCTTGGAGCGAAGGCTGAGGTGAACGCAGAGCTAAAGGCCTTCAACCCCATCGAATACGTATTGAATGGCGTTAGCCCAGGCTCCTCCAAGACCTTAACCTTCAACCTCTTCATCCCGCCTGACATACGCCCAGAGGAGAGGCTGCTCAAGCCATACATCGATATCAGGGTTCATTATCCAGGCTGGATAGACTACACGCTGGAAGGCTATCCGACTGAAGGGTCTTTCGAGATCCAGCCCTATAGGAGCTTCAACCTAACGATCACGGATTACGATGGGGTTACCCCGATAGCTGGGGCGAAGGTCGTGATAAGCAGGCTCATGCACTACTATGAGAAGAGGGAATACGTTACCCCTGAGAATGGGACGATAAGCATCCGCAGGCTGCTGGAAGACTACTACGAGATAAGGGTGTACTGGAATAGTAGCGAGTATCTTCAGGAGTCTCAGCTGATACATATCGGCAAGCATCACGCCTACGAGCTAGCCTCCTCGAAGACCCTGAAAACCCTCCTCTTCAACGTCGAGATAAGCGTCCTAGATCTGAAGGGCAGACCCCTCGACGGAGCGAAGGTTCTCCTAGATGGTGTCGAGCAGGTGGCGGAGAAGGGGTTCGCACGCTTCCTCCTCGTTCCAAACGGAAATCACACGCTTCAAGCATACTGGATGAACCTAAAGCTTCTAGACAAATGGATATGGGTAGGCTATCATCCCACCCTATTCCCAGAGATCAAGAAGCCCAAGTATGAGATCACCTTGCAGGTCGGCGACCTTGTGATTCAAGCTGTTGACAGCGGAGGCTCGCCCATCGGAGCGAACTTCACGGTGATCGATCTGAGCGGCAGACTTCCCAGCATAGCCAGATACTCTAGAAGCGGTTTCCTGAACGTCAGCCAGATCCCCCTCGGCAGATACCTCGTCAAGGCTCTGAACTGCTCCAAAGCCTTCGGAACCTGTGTCGAGTCCTCTGGAGAATATTCTCTCGGAGGGGTCTCAAAGATCCAGCTTCCAGTCCACCTCGTCTCCTTCAAGGTTTACTCCATGAGCGGTTTAGAGCTCGCGAACGCAACGATAAGCTTCGGCCCAGTCTCCGCGAAGACCGATGAAAGCGGATCCGCAAGCTTTCCTGGAGTCCCCGAGGGAGAATACCCTGTGAAGGTTTTCTGGAAGGGTGTTGAGGTTTACCGCGATCGCCTCAAGGTTTCAGGATCCATCGTCGAGAAGATATATGGCAAGGTATACGACATCGTGCTCAAGATAAGGACCGCTGACGGAGATCCCTTCGCTGCTAAATGGGTTCTAATAGACCCCTCGGGGAGGATGCATGCGCCTGAAACCCCGACCGATGTCATAAGCTTGAATCTCATCCCAGCTGGATCATGCGAGCTCAAGATCCTCGATGAGAGCAACGTAACGATTCTCTCTAAGATCTTTGATGTCGAAGAGCTCGCTGAGCTGAAGATTCTAACGCTTCCGATAAAGAACCTGGTGGTTAAGGTGGTTTGGGAGGATGGATCGCCCATAAGCGGTGCAAAGATCTCTTTGAGTGAGATCGGCGGGAACAAAAGCTATGAGTCTCTCACGAGCTTGAGCGGTGAAGCCGAGTTCAAGCGGATTCCCTTCTCGAGATATTCTTTAACGGTCTATTATCCGAGAACCCCGCTTACCATAATCAGGGAAAATGTTACGTTTTCTGGCGAGCCTATCGAGGTCGAGGCAAAGCAGGCTCAGATCCAGGTTAAGGTAGTTGATTGGTTCGATAACCCGCTGCAAGACGCCTTCGTCAGGCTACATGTCTCAGGTATAGTGCTCGGCGAGCTCTATTCGGGGGCGGATGGGGTCGCCAGCTTCTCCAAGCTTCCACATCTCTCAGCGTATCAGCTTGAGGTCAAGCATGGGCCCCTAAAGGTCAGCGAAATAGTTCATCCAGGCCAGGTGCTAACCGTCAAGCTCGGGGTGATAAACTTTTTCGGGCTGATGATATACGTTTCCGATATCTCCTCCATGATACCCTACATAGTCGGCGCGGCGATCATATTCGCCTCCATAGCGGCGGTCATAATATTCAAGATCATCTCAGCTAGGAGGGAAACCTTCTAGCATGAAAAAGGCTAAACGCTCTCGATGAACTCTATTCCGAGGGATCTCGCGAAGTCCTTCTCCGTCGGGGAGGCGGGCCGACCGGTCACCAAGATTATCTTGCTGAGCTTGAGATCGCTTTTCGCAACTCCGAGCCTGATCAGCGTCTGGGTCATGGGCTCCCCGAAGGTCGACGCTATGGCTATGATCTCATCGCCCTTCCTCGCCACGGCCTCGAACCGATGGATCACTCCAGATTCTCCGACCAGGTTGGCGGGTCTCTCGATCCTATATCCCTCTCGTTTCAGCGTCTCGATCTGAGCTTCGATCGCGCTGTTTATCCGCTCGTATTCGCCGAGCATCTCCTTCGAGGACTCTATCTTCTTGAAGGGCTTAATCTCCATGGTCTGCTCATCATAGAGGGCTCCACATGATCCACACTTGAATGTCAGGTTCGGCTCCTCGAACTCGGCGCCGCAGTCAGGGCACCGATACTTCCTATGATAGAGCTCTATGTTCTCAGATGATCCGCACTGGGGGCAGACGAGCCCCGACTCGCTCCTGAAGCTCGACTCTGGGCCTATGAAGCCGCACGCATGCCTATAGTATTTCACCTCGTTGACTCTGAGGGATCCGCAGTTCTTGCATGAGATCATCGCGATCTGAGAGCATGATCCGCAGATTGGGCAGGCGACTGCAGAGAACTCTCTTTCACCCTCGAGCACCAAGCCTTTTTCGATCAAGCCGTCGATCACGGTCTTAGCATCCTTCTCCGATACCCCAGCGAGCTCGGGATAATGTCCACCCTCCTTGCTTGCGGGGATCGGATGAGGCTTCAGAGCCCCTTTGGTCCTCAGCACCTCTAGTATCTTCGTCTCAAGCTTGGAAAGCTCCTCTCCTGAAATCCTCTTCTCTTCCTTTGCTACTGCTTCTCCACCCTCTTCCTCTGAGATTACTCGGATTGAATCCAGATTTGAGGAGGTGATATTGCTTTTCCTCCTGCCTCTGAGAATGAGTAATGAGACTAGGATGATTATACCCGCAGCTAAAGGTATCAGGATCTCGATCCTCTGCAAGATCGAGAGGATGGCGCTGATCGAGTTCATGGCCGAGGCTACATCCTCACCAATAGGGCTGTAAGGCTAAGTATATCAACGTAGCGGCTATCATTCCAAGACCAGACCTCCAGGTGCTGGCCACGGTGTGGTCGCAGAGCTTCGAGACCGCGAGCCCTAGGATGAGCGCCAAGACTATGCTCACGGGGAGCAGAGCGTTCCCAAGCCCCTCTAAGGCTATGTTTCCGAAGAGGAATGGAGCGGGCTGAACCACACCTCCTCCAGCCATCGGAGGAGCATATCTTGCTGAAAACTCCTTCAGGGGTCTAGTTATAGCGTAGCTCATGACGAGGATTATTGGGCCTGCGGCCATGCTGATCACCTCATAGAATCTCAGCCTCGCTCTTAGATCTCGGTAAGCGTGATAAAGCCTCTGAGCGGTTCTAGCAACGATCTCGAGAGCCCTTCCACCCGCTCCGCTCTCCTTAACCACCTTTATGGTTGAGAGGACAAGCTGAAGCTGCCTGCTCCTAGGATCGGTCTCAATCCCCACGGCGACCCTCCGAATCTGCTCCGCAACCCTGCCATCTCGGACCAGCTGAAAAGACTTCTCCATGGGATATCCGAGCTGAAGCTTTGTCGCAAGACCTTGGGCGAGGAGATGTCCTCCCTCCATCTCCCCGATCGCCTTCCTAACCTCATAGCTTGCTGGAATCGAGAGAGCTATCAGCCCAGCTCCCAGCCCGAGGAAGATCCAAGGATCTACTGGCTGCAAGCTTCTGAAGGGCAGGGCTAGCAGAACGGTCGCCCCCATTATCGCCACTTGAGCTGGAAGGATCCTCTTAGCTTTCGGGGAGAGCACTATTATTGGGACTCCTTGAAGGGCGACCGACGCGATGTAGGTCGCGATCGAGGAGAGCACGGCGATCGGGAAGATGAGCTCAAGCCCTCCCCCGAACATGGCGGTGAAGGAGACGAAAAGCGGTATCAGGATCATGACCATCATGCTTGCCTCGGCGAGGTTCTCAGCGCTCTCGCTCTTCTTCCGAGCCCGCTCAGCAGCATACTCCTCCTCATCCCAAAGCAGGACCTGAACCCTCGTCGCTGGATCAAATCCCGTGAAAGCTTCCTCGCCGATCGACCTCATGATGCTGGTTACCCTCTTGCTCGGAGCCTTGTAGCTGAGAAGCGCCTCGGGAAGATCCCCTCTTCGCTCAGCCTCCCTAAGGATCCTCCCAGCCTCCTGATGGAAGGTCGGCAGAAGCTGCTTCTCCTGAGCCGCTGCCTCAAGCGCCCTCCTGAGGCTCCAGCCCGCCTCAAGCCTTGCATATACGTAGCTTAGGAAGATCGGGAGCTCATCTTCGAGCCTCGCGGCCCTTTCCCTTTTCCAGGCTATCGGGGTTACGGCTAGGAGAGCCGCCAGGATTATGAGCATTATGGTGTTCACGTTGAGTAGAGATCCTAGAAGCTGGTCAAGCAGCAGCAACCACCTCCTCCGCCCTGGCAAGGGTTCTTAGCTTCTCCGCCCTTCTCCTAATCTCCAGGGTGAGGATCTCCATGGGATCAAGCCCCCTATAGGTGAGCGCGAGCTTCTCCGCAAGCTTTTCAGGCAGCTTGAGCTTCTCTTTCCTAGAATCGTAAATCGCTTCCCATTTCCCGCCCCTATTTTCGTAAATCTCCGTTACCTGCCTCCTCCCATCAGGTCTCCTAGCTATGAACACGGCATAATCTATCAGGGCAAGCTGATCCGCTCTGAGGTTCATCGGATAGCTCGTAAGCCTTCGGAGCATGTGCTCCAAGCTATCCGTGTGAAGGGTCGTGGCCGTCCCATGACCGACCGCAGCCGCGGTAACCATGTCCTGCACCTCCTCAGCTCTAGCCTCTCCAACCGCCACGATCGTCGGCCTATGCCTGAGAGCCGCCTTAAGGAGCTGGGTCAGGGGAATCGCCGTCTGCTTCGTCGCGGGCGCCGTCGGGGTTCTGGCGTAGAGCGGCAGCCAGCCTGGATGATCTTTGAGGTTTATCTCAGGATGCTCCTCGATCGTTACGATCTTGTAGTTTTTCGGGAGCTGAAGGAGAAGCGAGTTCAGAAGCGTCGTCTTCCCGCTTCCAGTTAACCCAGCGATTATCAGGTTGCACTTAAGCTCGACTGCGAGCCAGAGGATGGCTGCGGTCTCTGAGCTAAGGGTTCCAAGCCTTATCAGCCTGGCCAGGCTATACGGCCTTCTCGGAAACTTCCTAACCGTTATGCTCGAGTGAAGGGACACCTCTCCCCTCAGGACTCCTGCGACTCGGTCGAAGGTGGGGGTCAAGATCTCGACGACGGGATTGGCTGGGGTTATCGATCCACCCGCCCTCTCGATCACGAGCTTAACGAGCCTATCCAGCTCCTCATCCGACTCGATAACGATGTTGCTCTCGATCCACTCGTAATGGGGCGCAAGCCTGTGAATAAGCCTAACCGGCCCAGGCATGGTTACCGTGAAGTCCTCTATGTTTTCATCATGCATGAAGACATGAAGCTTCGAGAAGCCCTTAAGCTCCCTAAGCAGATAGTATCTGAGAGCGGTCGCTTCATCCTCCCCAAGCTTTCTCGAATATTTCTCGGCAAGCTTCTCAGGGTCGGTTCCCTTCTTGACGTACTCCTCCATGGCCTTGTCGAGAAGCCTCCTAACTCTCTCGTTGAGCTCAGGCTCCTCGACCTCATAGACTAGGCTGTCCTCGCTCTGCCTAAGCCTCACAACCGCGTCTCCGATGAAATACTCAGCATAAACCCTTCCAGGCTTCCTCCCCTGAGCTTCAGCCATCTATAGCACCCCTAACCAGGTAAGCTTAAAAGGCTTGTATAATTGGGTGAACCCCTCGGAAGCACACCTAATATACCTTCCAATTTCCAGCATATTAACCAAACCTTACCTCCATCCAAGCCCCCGTATCAAACCTAAGAAGAACCGAGGTCGCCGATGAGTCCACGGTCACCTCAACCTCAGCATATCCTCTAGGCTCAATCACGACTCCAACGGGCTGAGGGCTTCCCCCAATCCAAGCCTGGAGGACAGTAATGGGCTCGGAGTGAGGGTTATAGAGGTAGATCTTTACGGTTGAGTCTGATCTGATGGCAGCGATCAGGGTGGGTCTAAGCCAAGGCTTAACCTCAGGAGGAGAGACCGTTGGAAGAGCATAAACGAGGATGAAGGCGACGGCTATCGAGATCCCAAGCAAGATCAAGGCTGAAAGAAGCTCACTCAACCCCCTTCGGCTCAGCCTCAAACCAGCCTCCCAAAAGGCATGATCCCTCATGATTATTTAAAAACTTCCATACATGTGGCACCGAATACTGGGCAAGTGAAAAGCAATTACGATCAACCGTTGGTATAAAATGAGTACAATAAAAAAGAAGAATTAGAAACACCGCGCTCTGCCTTAAATTCTAGGCACTTCTGGCCCTCACCGTGATCGCATAAGCCTGAGTGCTGCCATCCGAGAATTTCACAACAACCGTGAAGCTCATAACATCTCCTGGACTCACTGTTCCTACGTCACACACCACACTAAGGGTTCTCCCTCCAGCTACAGTGTAGCTTTCTTCTACAGTAGTAGTACCTCCATAGTAGACACTACACTGATCAGCTCCTTCTACGCTTACAGCCTCGATAGGAACGTTTCCAGTATTCTTTATGTTGAGCACTAGTATTCCGCTACCATCACTTACTACTAGGTCGCTGTATTCTACGTTTGCTGCTGGTCTTGCTGATATGGTTGCTGCGTAGCTGAAGTAGAGTTGGGCTAGGAGTATTCCTGCGACGATGGTCACGATTAGGCCGATTATTATAG
>CAYXHS010000021.1:6440-15172 GCA_964465105.1 uncultured Nitrososphaeria archaeon | reverse complement strand
GTCGTTGAGCGGCCACCTAGATCCGGCGTTAGGACTCTGCCTTCTTCAAGCGTCTTGGCTATTGCCTTGTTGAGAAGCTTCGATGCTAGCAGGCATTTCTCGTCGTCATATTTTGTCCCTAGCCATTCGAACATCATGGCTGCTGAGAGTATCATTGAGGTTGGGTTTGCTATTCCTTTTCCCGCTATGTCGGGAGCGCATCCGTGGACGGGTTCGAAGATCGCGTAGTTTTCTCCTATGTTCGCTGCGGGCGCTAGGCCTAGGCCTCCGATGAGCTGCGCGGCTTCATCTGATAGGATGTCTCCGAACATGTTTGTTGTGACTATCACGTCGAATTTTTCAGGATTTCTTATGAGGTTCATGGCCATCGCGTCGACGTACATCTCGGAGTAGGATACATCCGGGTAATCTCTTGAGATCTCCCTGCAGGTTTTGGCGAAGAGGCCGCAGGTGACCCGCATCACGTTCGCCTTATGGACTGCGACGACCTTTCTTCTTCTCCTCCTCGCTAGGTCGAAGGCGTATCTGGCTATTCGCTCGCATCCTCTCCTAGTTATCACCCTTAGAGCTATCGCGACCTCGTTAAGCTCATATTCATATCCTTTGTAAAGTCCTTCTGTGTTCTCCCTGACTATGACCAAGTCTATGTTGGGCTTGAGGGATGGCGTGTTTGGGAGAGATCTCGCTGGGCGAACGTTAGCATAGAGGTCGAACATCTGCCTAAGCCTAACTATCACGTCGGCAGCGGTCTCGCCGACAGGGCCTTTAAGACATGCATGAGATTTTCTTAAGGTTTCTATGGTTTCGTCTGGTAGGGGGGTGCCGCGCTTCTCCTCGCATTTGTCTCCTGCCTCGGCCTCGATGAGCTCAAAGTCCAGACCGAGAATATCCTTTAGGGTTGAGAGGACGTGGATTGTTGCGTCAGCTTGCTCCGGCCCTATCCCATCGCCTCGTATTAGGGCGATCTTATAATTCATCCACTCTTCTCACCGCTTGAGATTACATTCATGGCTTACAGGTCATTCTAGGCCCAGCTTCTTTCTGACGTATTTTGTTAGTCCTCCAGCCTTCACTATCTCGATGGCGAGGGGTGGCAAAGGTTTCGCTTTAACTTGCTTTCCCTTGGTCTTGTTCTCGATCACGCCGCTGATCACGTCGACTACGAGCTCATCTCCCTCGCTCACGAATTCCTTCAGATCGGCTTCTAGGATCGGGAGACCTATGTTTATCGCGTTCCTGTAGAAGATCCTCGCGAAGGATTTCGCTATGACGCATCTCACGTTGGCATGCTTGAGGGCGACTGGAGCCTCCTCTCTGCTTGACCCGCAGCCGAAGTTCTTTCCCGCTACGAGTATCACGCCCTCTTTAGCCTTCTCTGGGAAGCTCGGATCAACCCCCTCCATCGCATGTTTAGCAAGCTCCTTGGGGTCTTGGAGGACGAGATATCTTCCAGGGATTATCACGTCGGTGTCTATGTTGTCTCCGTAGATCACGGCCTTGCCCCTAACCCTCATTCCTCAGCCACCTCCCTCGGATCGGTTATCCTTCCTTTTATCGCTGATGCTGCGACCGTCGCTGGGGATGCTAGGTATATCTTGGCTTTTGGGCTTCCCATGCGGCCTATGAAGTTCCTGTTGGCTGAGCTTATGCAGACTTCTTCATCCGCCAAGACCCCTCGGCTTATCCCTATGCATGGGCCGCAGCCTGGGCCTCCGACTATCGCGCCAGCCTCGATGAAGATGCTGATCAGCCCTTCCCGCAAAGCTTTACGATAAATCTCTTGGGATCCAGGGATTATCACCAGCCTGACGCCGTCCTTGACCCTTCTTCCTTTCAGGATCTCCGCCGCCGCTCTCAGGTCATCGAGCCTCCCATTCGTGCAGGTTCCTATGAATCCCTGGTCGATCTCTACTTCTCCGATCTCGGAGATGGGCTTCACCTTGTCGACGGATGGTGGGAGAGCTACTTGAGGTTCAAGCTTTGAGGCGTCAATCTCAAAGGTTTTCGAGAAGCTTGCATCCTCGTCACTTCTTATCAGGTTTATTGGGCCGCTTGCCCTCTCTCTCACATATTCTATGGTTTTCTCGTCGGGCTCGACTATTCCAGCCTTGGCTCCAGCCTCGATGCTCATGTTGCATAGGGTCGCTCTTCCATCTATGCTCAGCTCCTCGACCGCCTTCCCAGAGAAGATCATGGCCTTGTAGGTCGCTCCGTCGCTTCCTATCATCCCGATGATGTGAAGTATGAGATCCTTCGCGTAGACATGCTTCTGAAGGCTTCCGTTTACCTCAAACTTTAGTGCTTCTGGAACCCTCAGCCAGATGGATCCGGTCGCTAGGGCCGCCGCCATATCGGTTGCTCCAACTCCTGTCGCGAAGGCTCCTAAAGCTCCATAGGTTACGGTGTGGGAGTCCGCTCCGATTATGAGCTCGCCAGGCTTTACGTGACCCTTCTCAAGCATTACGACGTGGCAGACTCCTCCTCGCCCCACATCGTAGAAGTGCTTGATCCCCTGTTCTCTCACGAAATTCCTGACCTTTTTCTGAAGTTCGGCGGCTTTCACGGTCGATGGCGGGACATCGTGATCGAACACGACTATCAGCTTGCTCGGATCCCAGACCCTATCGACCCCTATCTCCCTGAAGGAGTCTATCACCCTAGGCCCCGTCAGGTCGTGCATCATGGCCTTGTCTATTCTCGCATCCACTATCTGGCCAGGAGAAACCTCTTTCTCCCCTGACGCTCTTGCCAAGATCTTCTCAACGATATTCAAGGATCTCGACCCCGCGAAGACACGATAGTTCAGAAATGAATCTCATTTTAGCTATTTCCATCCGCGGCCTTCTAGGAGGTTATGCCCAGCTTCTTCAGGGTTTGCTCAAGCGGGACCCCCTTCTCATCCCATCCTCTCAGCCTGTAATATTCTTTCACGGCGCTCTCGAGTTCCTGTTGCCTAACCACAACCTTTCTGCCGCCCTCAACCTCGACCTCCTCCTCGAAGAACCTCTTCGGGAGAGTATCGTCCTCGGCCTTGAACCCGCATCTGAGATTGAATAGCCTCGAGAGCGTCTGAACCCTCTGGGAAACGGTCTTCAATCCATCCACTCCATAGTCTATGCCCGTCAGCGCTTTAATCATCCTAGCAAGCCTATCCCAATCGTAGATCCTTCTGGCGAACCTGCACAGCATTAGGCAATCAAAGATGTTGAACCTATCCTCGTTATCGAGATACCTAGGAACTTTCTCTAGGGGAATCCCATAGCGCTCGATCTCGCCCGAGAGGTCCACGGTGAACATCAAGGCTCTGAGATGGCATGCGCCCCTATCGGACAAAGCATATCCTAGCGCCATTCCCTGCAGGCTTCTAGGATCATACCCAGGAGGCTCCAGCCCCTTCGTCTCCACGGCAAGCTCCTGGGCGTTAAGCTTCTCGGAAGCTCTCTTAACCCCTTCGGCTAATAGATCTCCTACGCCCTTCCTGAAAGCTACTTGCTCGACGAGCCAGATCACCGACTCGGGGTCAGAATATTCTAGTGGCCTCTCAGACTTCAGCTTTCCAAGCTTATATGCCTCTATCGCGAATCCAGCGACATTGCCCATCGTTATCGTGTCAAGGCCATACATGTCGCAGAGGTCGTTCAGCTTCGCTATCGCGGGAAGATCATCGATCTCGCATAATCCTCCGAACGCGAATAGGGTCTCATACTCAGGACCTTCAACCCTCGTTCCAGCGTACTTTCCGTCCTTGATCTCTACGAGCTTCCCGCATGCGAGCGGGCAGTTCCAGCAAGCCCTATTGCTGACGACATATTTCGCCATCTCCTTAGGACCTATCTTCTCGAACCTCTCAAAGTATACGAGGTGCCAGTATCTCGTCGGGAAGAATTTCATCAGGTTCGACCGCTCAACCATAAGTGGGGTCCCATACTTCCTGTAGTTCTCGGCCAGAGTCCCGACGGGATCCCTCTTTATGTTGTCGAGAACCTCCTTTACGAAACTGTCCAGCGCATCGCTGTCAGCCACCTCGACCTCCTTCTGATCGCTTATCACCACTATTGCTTTGAGGTTTTTGCTGCCCATGACAGCTCCCGTACCAGCTCTCCCAGCTTGCCTCCAGCCTTCGGCATGACAGACGCAGGCAAACCTCACGAGGTTCTCCCCGGCAGGCCCTATCTCGAGGGTGGCCGCATTCTTATCGGTTTCCTTCTTCAAGATCTCCTCAGTCTCGTATGTCGTCTTTCCCCATAGGTGGCTTGCATCCCTTATCTCAGCCCCGTTCTCGTCGATTTGGATGTAGGCTGGCTTCTCGCTTTTCCCCTTGATTATTATCATGTCATATCCAGCCCACTTGAGTTTAGGTGCGATGTATCCTCCGATGTGAGATTCAGCATATCCTCCTGTTAAGGGTGATTTGAAATTGAAGTTTGCTTTAGAGGCTGAGGGGATTTTGGTTCCAGCGGTAGGGCCGACGCTGATGACCAATATGTTATCTGGAGAAAGTGGATCCACATCTCCGCCGACCCTCTCATATAGCATCTTGGTTCCGAAGCCCTTACCACCTATATACTCTTTGCAGAGGCTTTCAGGAGTGCTCCTCCTTTCAACCGTTTTCCTGGATAGATCTATCTCAAGTATAGATCCACCGTAAGAGGGAATCATGCGTGATTGATCATAAAGAAGACTTATATCTGTTTCGCCAACATAATTAGTTTGCCGAAAGCGGAGGTGATATTTCTGAGCTGTCCAGGCTATGCAGGAAATGTTCTAAGAGTTGACCTCTCCAAGAAGGAGGTGAAAAGCCTTCCACTTGACAAGGAGCTGATAAGAGACTTCATTGGGGGAAGAGGTTTCGTCGCGAAGGTCTTATGGGATGAGGTAACTCCTGACGTGAGCCCATTCTCTCCAGATAACCCGCTCGTCTTCGCGACAGGCCCTCTAACGGATTTAGCCCCGAGCGCTGGCAGGGTAACTGTCGGAGCTCGATCTCCTACAACTGAGATTCACGGGGACTCGAACTTCGGCGGGCTTTTCGGGGTAGAGCTTAAGCGAGCTGGATACGACATGATGGTGATTAAGGGGAGAAGCGAGAAGCCTGTCTACCTGAAGATCGATGAGAATGGAGTTGAGATAAGGGATGCAAGCCACCTATGGGGGAAAGGAGTTTATGAGACGATTAAGGCCCTGATAAAAGAGGTTGGTGATCTTGACGCTCACGTTGCCTGCATAGGGCCTGCTGGAGAGAACCTGGTTTACACAGCCGCCATACAATCCGATTACAATAGATCTGCTTCAAAGGCTGGTATGGGAGCCGTCATGGGCAGCAAAAACCTCAAAGCAATAGTGGTGCGCGGGACGAAGGAGACGAAAGTTCATGACATCAAGAAGTTTAGGGAGGCATTCGAGGAGGCCTTGAGGATATATGAGAGGGAGCCGACCACCCAGCTCGGAAGAACCGTCGGAAGCCACTTCCTTCACAGCGTTCATAACGAGCGAGGAGCTCTCCTCCTGAAGAACGGCAGATACGGGTACCTTCCTCCAGAGATATTCAGCAAGGTCGATGAGAAGGCCGTCAACAGGTATCACATCAAGTCGACCTCAGGATGCGCGTTCTGCTACATAAGCTGCGAGAGAAACTTCTTGGTTAAGAGCGCTAAGTATGGGGAGTTCATGGTTCACGGCGTGGACTACTATGGCTTAGCTCCTCAAAGCTATAGGCTTGACATATTCGATCTGGAGGAGGCACTATACAACTGCAGGCTGTGCGTCGACCTCGGGCTTGACCTCTCATCTTCGGGCCAGATAATCGCCTTGATGATGGAGCTTTACGAGCGGGGGATCGTGAGGAAAGAAGATCTAGATGGTATGGAGCTGAAGTGGGGAGACTCCGAGGCGGTGAGAACCATCTTGGAGAAGATGGCATATAGGGAGGGCGTTGGGAAGATATTTGCTAACGGGATCTTGGGGATAATAAGGAGGTTCCCAGAGGCTGAGAAATACGCCTTCCACGTCAAGGGCTTGGACAACATCCCACAAGACTTCAGAGCCGCCAGAACCTACAACCTTAGGTACGCGATATCGACGAGGGGCGCGGATCACATGAGAGCGTCTGGGCTGAGTAAGCTCGGAGGAGCGATAGCCGTCGACGACATGGCGGTATCTGAGGCCATCAAGACGTTCCTGATCGTGGAAAACTTCACGACGCTTGTCAACCTGCTGGAGGTCTGCACCTGGGCTTGGTCCGCATACACCTCGAGCTTCGAAGCATATAAGGCTAAGGAGAAGGTGTTGGTCGATCTCTATAACGCCGTGACTGGAAGAAACGTGACGATAGACGACCTCTACAAAGCATGCCATAGAACCCTAATTCTCGAGAGAGCTGAAAACAACAGGTATGGGTTGAGGAGGAAGGATGACAATATGCCTAGAAGGTTCCTCGAGGAGCCCCTGCCCACGAGGCCAGGTCAAGCGCATCCGCCCGTAACCGACTTCGATGAGAGGCTAACTTGGTACTACAGGTACAGGGGAATAGATGAGGAGACAGGCGTTCCGAAGAAGGAGACTTTGCTCGAGCTGGGCCTAGACTACGTGGCCGAGGATCTTGAGAGGAGGGGGATCTTAGGGAGGTGATAGGGATGGTGAAGAAGCTCGTATACTATCCTGAGAAGTGCAGCGGGTGCAGGATATGCATGCTTGAATGCGTGCTAAACCATAACGGGGCGATCGACTACTCGAGGTCGAGAATAAGGATAAGAGAGGATAAGGAAAAGGTTCTCCAAGTGGCTGAGGTCTGCGTCCAGTGCGAGGAATCACCATGCATCAACGCCTGTCCCGAAAACGCTTTATCAAAAGACGACCTCGGGAGAATCGTCATCGACAAGGAGAAGTGTATCCTATGCGGATCGTGCGCCAACTCGTGCCCCTATCATGGCATAACCCTTGACAGGGAAGGGAAGGAGCTACTGATCTGCGACCTTTGCGGAGGAGATCCAGCATGCGCGAAGTGGTGTCCTACTGGAGCGATGACTTACCAGGAGGTAACCGATGAGAACTTGGAGGAAGTTAAAGCTCAGAGAAGTAAGATGGTTGAAGCGTGGAAGAGCATATACTCCATCTTGAAATAAACCAAATTTTTTTATCTGATTGCCGACACTCCTATTCCAGGCTTGAGAACATGAGCTCGAATATAGATGATCTTCTATCTAAGTATAAGGATAAGTGGTTCACGGATAAGTATTGGACAACCCCATATAACTGGCTACCCGAAATACGATCTCAATTTGATCTTCCCGAGAGGGTTCAGATACATGATGCCACGATTCGGGAGGGTCAGCAGACTCCTGGAGTAGCTTTCAGGAAGGAGGAGCAGGTCAGGATCGCTCAAGCGCTGGATGAACTCGGAGTTTCTAGGATTGAGGTTATTCCCATGGTCTCTGAGGAGGATGCGGAGGCGACAAAGGAGATAATGAAGATCAGGCCCAACGCGATGGTCATAGCGTTTAGCAGCTGGCAGAAGGAGGCAATAGACTTGAGCATAGATTGCGGGGTCGACGCGGTCTTGATAGACTATGTTGGAAATCCTTGGCAGGGGAAGACGTTTTGGAATCTTCAGCCAGATGACATCATAAGGAGGGGGGTTGAGGCGATCACCTATGCCAAGGAGCGCGGAGTATACGTTTCGGCCTTGATCTGGGATGATTTCAGAGCTCCGCTAAGCTTTTTGGAGAAACACTATAAGGCGGTCGTGAAGGAAGGGCATCTTGACAGCGTCACTATAGCGGATACGTGGGGCTGCTCCCTTCCTTGGACTACCCTCTGGATGATAAAGCTTCTCAGAAGCTGGATACCCGACACTCCGATCGAGTTCCACATCCATAACGACTTCGGCCTGGCTACGGCTGGAGCAATAGCAGCTGTTTGCGGCGGAGCATCAGTCATACAGTCGACCATGTGCGGGATCGGTGAGAGAGTTGGAAACGTGGCGACCGAAGAAATAGCCTTAGCTCTCGAAGTCCTGCTCGGAGTCAAGACTGGGATCAGGCTTGAAAAGCTGTATGAGACCGCGAGACTCATCCAGGAGATAGCGAAGTTCTACGTTGGGCCTAATAAGCCCGTGATCGGCGGCAATGCGTTTAGGGTCGCCTCGGGCTGGATCTACTGGATGATAAATAAGGCTAGAAGAGCTGGAACTCCTCAAGGTATGTTCCCGTTTCTGCCTGAGCTTATCGGCAGGAAGGAGGTAGAGTTTGTGATAAGCAAGGGAAGCGGGGGATCTCTCATAAGGGATAAGCTTCAGGAGCTTGGAGTCAGCCTTAGCGAGGAAGAGCTTAAAAAGGTGGTGAGCATGATTAAGAAGGAGGCAAGCATAATGAAGAGCACACTCTCCGAGTATGAGATTCTCTCGATAGTTGAGAGAGTTAAGGGTGAGAAGAAATGAGGCATAACGTTAACGAGATAGAATCCGTCGACTCTAGGATCAGAGCCGACACCTATGGGGAGAAGACCATCGTAGATGGATTAGAGGACATAGTTTGGCTCGGCTACAGGCTCGGCGAGGCGCACTTCTGCAGCGACGTGAGGAAGGATAAGCCTGACCTAGTATGGTATACTGAGGAGAAGAGGAAGGCGTTAGAGTACTTGGAGAAGGAGAAGCTTCTGATCCTATACGGCGACTGGAATCCTGGAGAGCTTCAAAGGATCGTTCTCGCTTTACTAGTTAGGAGTCTTGAGAGAAA
>CAYXHS010000021.1:0-6340 GCA_964465105.1 uncultured Nitrososphaeria archaeon | reverse complement strand
GACCTGATAATATTGCCCGATATAGATGGGCATTTCGATACTTATGTCACGGAGCTCTCGCAGTTCGAGAGAGAGTATCAGACCTTCTGCTGCCTGACCGATAGCTATTACAGCACCTCGATCGTGATCTCCTCTGGGATACCTATGCCTATGCTCGATGAGCCAGAGCTTAGAGTTAAGAGAGCTCAATTTGTATCGGAGTTCACGAGAAAGAGACCATATTATCTGATCAGGGCGAAGACCCCAGCGATAGTTCTCGATGAGGTTGAGAAGATTCTGAGAAAATGAGCTGCAAGCTTTTTCATTATGTCATCAAAAATCTTATAAGCGGTTCAGGAGAATGTTGAGGATATGATCGCGAAGGTTTGGGAGGTAAAGGGGTATAAGGTTCCACCCCCGACCGAGAGAACCTTGAAGATGCTTTTCTCACCAGAGCTCGGGAACACAGACAAGGTGACCGTTCTGGCATCCTTAATTCCGCCCGGCGGCACGACCGGTCTCCACTCGCATGACGTAGATGAGATAATTTACATAGCTTCTGGGAGGGGGATTCACGTAGAGGGAGATGAGGAACATCCAGTAGAGCCTGACATGGTTCTCTACGCTCCAGCAAAGGTTGCTCACGAAGTAAGGAATACGGGAGATGAAACGATTAAGCTGATATGCATTTTCGTCCCCCCGCTGAAGCCGAGCGAGGTTATAATGAAGGCCGTTGAAGCCGCTAAAGGGTCAACCTGAAAGACCTCAGCCCTAAAGAAGGTGAAAGAATGGTTCTCAAGTTTGATAGGGAGAAGTGGAGGATAATAGATCTGACCCTGCCGATCTATCCATTCCACCAGGACCTGGTCGGATTTCCGAAGGTTGTGAGATGGAATCACGTTGAGGGAGCTAGATTAAATGCCGCTGCGGCGGGACTCGACCCAGTAGACTTCCCAGAGGGAATGTCTCAGGCATGGGAGGAGGTTACAGCGACCACTCATCTCGGAACCCATCTAGACGCCCCATATCACTATTATCCGACCACGGCTGGAAAGCCTGCGAAGACGATAGATCAGGTTCCCCTCGAGTGGACCATCGGGAACGGCGTAGTCTTGGACATGACTCATAAGAAGGCGCGAGAGTTCATCACGAAGGAGGACGTTGTCGAGGCCCTAAAGAAGATAGGCTACGAGCTGAAGCCCATGGATATAGTCTTGATCAGAACGGATTGGGATAAGAAGTGGGGGAGAAGAGAATATTTTGATGACCATCCTGGGATGAGCGCTGAGGCCGTCCACTACATCCTAGACCAGGGGGTCAAGGTCATTGGGATAGACACCTTCGGATTCGACAGACCCTTCAAGGCTATGGCTGAAGACTACAAGAGGACAGGAGATAAAAGCTATCTGTGGCCCGCTCATAATGTCGGAAAGGAGAGAGAATACGTTCACTATGAGAGGCTAGCGAACCTAGACAAGATACCAGTCCCATACGGATTCATCTTCGTCGGCGCACCATTCGTGATCGTGGGTGCAAGCGCTGGCTGGACGAGGGCGTTCGCCATAGTCGAGAAGGAATAAGATCGATGAACTGATCCTAAAAATAACCTAACATTTTTGTTCATCAAACTTCTCCTATACCTGCTCGTGGATTACAGACCCTTAGGTTAGGTTCGTTTCTGAAAGCTTGCGACTTCTTTTATGAGCTTCTTTACGTTTCTCTCTATCTCATCCACTATCTCCTTTACCTTGCTGGGAGGCTTATTGAATGGATCCTCTACATCCCATACTACAAACTTCTTATCCTTGACTAGGTTTCGAGGGCAGGCGGCTGCGGCCTCAGGGCATAAGGCTACTATGATGTCCGCCCAATTTAGCATCCAGGGCTCCAGCTTTCTCGGAGTTCTAAGAGAGAAGTTTATCCTCTTCCTTAAAGCCTCCAAAACCTCCTTGTTCAGTTCCATAGCCTTCTTCCTGAACTCCTCCACGAGCTGCCTCTCACTCTTACCCTCAAGGCTTATTCCTAGGATCTCGGCTGCTCTCAAAAGCCTTTCCCGCCTCTCGGCTTCAGAGAAGCTTTCAAGCCAGGTTCCAGCGCTCATAGCCTCCACGAGATCTCCGCCGTAATGCTTGGCGAAAGATTCAGCGACCTGACTTCTGAACATGTTCCCAACGCAGAGGAAGAGAATCCTAACCATGCTTTATCAAGCTCGAACCCGATTTATCGAGGTAAAAAGCTTTGCAAGGTGAAAGGAGAGGTGTTGCCTTAAAAAATTTTAGGTAGACATCTGATTTGACGGACTTAGGCACAGTTCACTATAGACGAAATGTTTCCCGAGCTCTCAATCATTTTTCAGCGTTCTAATCCAGCCATTCTTCTGATTTTCTTCCCAACGACTTCGAGCGGATGATCTTCAAGCTCTTTCATCAATCTCTTCAGGTTTTCTCCTCCGCTCTCATATTCTTGAATCCACTCCTCGGCGAAGCTTCCATCCTTCACTCGCCTGGCTGCAGCCCTCATATTCTCCTTCACGTGCTCGTCGATTATCTTTGGGCCTACGGCTAGGCCGCCGTATTTCGCCGTATCGGATACCGCTTTCAGCATTCCAGTCAGCCCGCTCCTATAGATCAGGTCTATTATCAGCTTGGCCTCGTTGCATGCCTCGAAGTACGCTAGCTCGGGCGGATACCCCTCCTCGACGAGGACCTCGAAGCCCTTCTTTATCAGCTCCATCAATCCTCCCACCAAGACCGTCTGCTCCCCTATTAGGTCGCTTTCCGTCTCATCCTTGAACGTTGTCTCCAAGACCCCGACCCTCGTTGCCCCGATTCCCTTAGCTATCGCGAGAGCCTTCTCCTTAGCCTTTCCGCTGTAATCCTGCTGGACCGCGATCAAGGCTGGAACCCCGCTTCCATTAAGGTAAGCTTCTCTGACTATCGGGCCAGGGCCCTTAGGGGCGACCATTATCACGTCGACGAAGGGTGGGGGGATTACCTGCTTGTAGTGTATGCTGAATCCGTGGGAGAAGCATAGGGTCTTTCCCTCGGAGAGCTTGTCCTTGACATGTTTTTCGTAAACCTCCTTGTGAGCCATATCTGGGATGAGCATGTAGATTATCGTTCCACGCTCAGAGGCCTCATCGATCGGATAAACCTTGAACCCATCCTCCTCAGCAAGCTTCTGAGACCTGCCAGGTCTGCAGCCTATTATCACCCTAAGCCCAGAATCTCTTAGGTTCAACGCTTGGTTTCTTCCCTGGCTCCCATATCCTATAATCGCGATCACCTCATCCCTTAGGATCGATAGGTCCGCATCTTTATCGAGGTATACGCGCACCATATCCCTCCAAATGGGAGACAACCTAATAATATTCTTTTAGCTTCTCGGGAAAGGATGTTACAGCAGACTCTCTACTTAGGCTTTTCCTGAAGCTCTGCGGGCTTCTCCACCTCAGGCTTCACCTCAAACAGCTTTCCTAATGGAAGACCTATTGCCAGAAGGCTTAGGATGTACCAGCCTAGAGAGGTGAGCTTGTTTCCCGTCGAGATGAAGGGTATCACTAGGTCTCCTGGGAGAAAGGCGACGGCTTCCAGCCCGCCGTAGATCGGGGTTAGGATCCCGATGAAAACCGCGTAGAATATCGCGATGCTCCCGATGAGCATGATGAAGTTCTTCTTCCCGATCTCAGCATCGATCTTCCGATAGTATTCCTGCTTCCTCTTCAGCTTTTGGAGAAGCTTCTTGTCGCCCTTCTTCTGAGCCTCGAGGAGCATCCGCTTGAACTTCTGCGACTCCATCATCTTCGCCATGTCCTCTGGGCTGAGAAGCTTCTTCCTCAAGATGTTCGTCGCGAGGCTCACGGCGAGGGCTATTGCAAATATCTCGAGCATGGTTTGGATCATCAGCTCTCACCCAGCATCCTTCCTAGGAGCGGATACATCTCCAGCATCCTCTCCCTTATCAGGAGCTCATAATACTGATAAAGTATGCCAGTCATCAGGAGTATCCCGATCCCTCCTCCATAGACGTTGAAGTAGTCTCCGAAGACGGCGATCAAGGCGACTATTACGGCTCCTAGGATCGTCAGGACCTTGATGTATCTTTGCAGGAGCCTAGCGATTATCGAGGGCGCTCTTCTAAACCCTGGGATTTGCATCCCAGCTTTCACGAGCTGATCGGCGACATGGTATGGGGAGAGGCCGCCGACCTCGACCCAGAACTTCGCGAAAACTATGCAGAATCCTATCATTATCAGGGAGTAGACTATGGCTCGGATCGGGTCGGTCATCGCGTTCGCGATCGTTCCAGGTGAGGTCACGTAGTATGCTAGACCGCCGAGGGGGACGGGGCCATATTGGGTCGCGTTGAAGGTTCCGATGAGGTTCAGCATTGGGTTCTGGTTCGCGGGGTTCAGCCTGCTCCAGATCATCGTCGAGAAGAAGTAGATGTTCGTGAAGACAACGGAGGCGAATATTACGGGGATGTTTGAGACGTAGAGGAACTTTATCGGATATCTCGCGACGTAGCCTGAAACCCTCGCATGCTGGATCGGAACCTCTATCCTCAGCGACTCGAGGTAAATTATCAAGATCAGGAGGGCGGTCGTCGCGATCAACCCCATTACATCTGGAAAGCGCCCCCTATACAGGAGATCTCCGAAGGTTCCTCCCTTGAATCCTGCTTGCACTAACGCCAAGATTATTCCCTGATAGTATCCATCTGGAAGCATTATCGGGGAGAAGAGGTTCGTGAAGATCGCCTCAGCGACTCCAGCGGCGATGAATAGGCTGACCCCGCTTCCCAGACCCCAACCCTTCTGGATCAGCTCATCCATGAAGACTATAAGCATGGTCGCTACGACGAGCTGAACGAAGACTATTAGCTGGGTCTCTGGTCCAAGCCTGCCGAGCATTCCAGAGACCGTGAAGACCGCTGCCTCAACCAAGATCACGATTATCGTGAGAAGCTTATTCATCGCCGTAAAGGTCGCCCTATCTTCAGGCTTCGATAAATCGAGCTTGATGAGCTGAGCCCCGACCAGAAGCTGGAGTATCAGTCCAGCGGTTACTATAGGTCCTATCCCGAGGGTCGTTAGGGTCCCCATCCTCTGAGCGAAGATTATGCTCATTATCAGGGGGCTTTGGCCCGCGAGCCGCGAAGCCTGAGGGACGCCGTAAAGCATCGTGTGGCCCATCAGGGTATAGAGGATGAGAACTATCGCGGTCCAGGCGAGCCTCTCACCTAGACCAAGCTTCCTGATAGGCTTCCTGACCTCAGGCAGGTATCTGGCCAGCTTCTCGGCGACGGGCTTCCAGCTCAACCAGCCACACCTGGAACCTCTTTAGGCGATATTATCTTTCCTCCAGCCTCCTTTATCATTTTCTCCGCTTTCTCGGTCCAGCTCTCCACGGCGACCACCAGCCTCCTATCGACCCTTCCTCTGCCCACCAGCTTGCCGACACCATACTCGGAGAGATTTACGAAGGGGGCGCCTTCCAAGGTCTTAAGCTCTCCTCTTCGTTCGAGGTTCTCGACCAGGGTCATGAGCTGGATCAGGTTCATCGATCTTATCTCCCGCCTGTTCGGCCTATGGAATCCATGCCTTCCAAAATAGTCTGGAGCATACTTCAGGACCCAAGTCCACTTATGCTTATGCATGCCAGCGTGTCCACGACCGCCTCTAGACCCAGATTTCCTATGCTGGCCTATCTGCCCCCAGCCGCAGGTTCGGCTGCCTCTACGCTTCCTGCTTTTCCGATGTCGAGTGCCCATCCTAAGCTTACACCTCTTCTGTCTAAGCTATCCGAAGCCTCCTAGAACCCTCCTTAATATAACCTTTGATAGGTGAGAAACAGCCTCGCGGATGGGGAGCGAACTCATATTCCAGCCATTCTCACGAAAAGCTCGTTTATCTTTTCTCCGCGGTAGCCGTACTCTCCTCCTGCTGAGACATGTTTCTTGATGCTTTTCTTGAAGCCTCCTCGAGGGGGGTGAAGCCTGGCATAAGGCTTTACACCTTTCTCCTTGAGCTTGTTCAATACGACCTCAGCGGAGTAAAGCTTTCTTGCTAGGTCTTCCAGCGACTCGAACCCCAGCTTCTTCACCGCCTCCTCGTCAAGCCTCCCATTCCCTATGAGCTCCACTTTCCTCAGGAACGTCTTTATTGTCTTGAGGTTCGGCTCCCCCCAAGTTATCATGTGCTCCACCTTCTTCAGCATCCCCTCATAGCTCGGCGTTCTCGGGACTATCGTCGCCCAGTTCGCTCTCCTGAGGTTAAGCATCTCAAGCGTGTCTAGATGCTCTTTTCTTGCCTTGACGCTTCCCTTGATCCTTATAACCAGATAGCATTTAGCTTCCTCGG
>CAYXHS010000020.1:0-15457 GCA_964465105.1 uncultured Nitrososphaeria archaeon | reverse complement strand
CAGGTCTAGGATTGATATCTCTAGGGTTGAGGCCGATGTCAGGAGGATAGTGGAGGAGGTTCGAGAGCGGGGAGATGAGGCCATCGCCGAGTTCCTCTCAAGTCAAGTCGGCAGAACTGTTAGACCTGAAGAGATCGTGGTTAAGCAGGAGGATGTTGGAAGAGCGTATAAGGAGATTGACCCAAGGGTTCTGAAAGCGATAAAGCACATGGTTAGGAATGTTAGGAAATTCCATCGGAGGCAGCTTCCGAGAAGCTGGATGATGAAGATCGAGGAAGGAGTTTACGCTGGCCAGCTCATAATCCCGCTGAGCTCCGCAGGCCTCTACGTCCCATCTGGGAAGGCAACATATCCGTCGGTCGCCGTCATGGTCACCGTTCCAGCGAGCGTCGCGGGAGTCCCCCGAATAGCCGTAGCATCGCCACCCTTCCAGAATGAGATGAAGATGGATCCAGCAACCCTAGTCGCGGCGCATCTAGCTGGAGCACATGAATTCTATATCATGGGAGGCGCACACGCGATCGCAGCCTTCGCCTATGGAACCAGGCTCATAAAACCGGTTGAAGTCATCGCAGGGCCAGGAGGCCCATACACCTACGCAGCCAAGCTCATGGTTAGAGACCTGGTCAGAATCGATATGCCGGCTGGCCCGAGCGAGGCTCTGGTCTTCGCCGACGGCACTCTCCCAGCAGACTGGGTTGCATGGGATTTCTTGAACGAGGCTGAACATGGTCCAGACTCCGCCGCCATACTTCTAACCACCTCGATGGACTACGCAGAACAGGTTTCAAATGAATTAAGTAAGGCCGTCGAAAAGCTTCCAGAGCCTAGGAGAAGCTATGTCATCGAGAATGCTGGAAAATACAGCGCGATAATCGTATGCGATAACCTCGAGGAAGCCGTCGAATTCATGAACCAGTATGCGCCGGAGCACCTCCTAATCGATAGCAGGAGGGCGAGAAGCATATTCAGGAAGATTAAGGATAAGCTTAGAAACTTCGGGACCATCTGCTTAAACACGCCGATCTCTGCTGGAAACTATGGGATAGGGCCTAATGCTACGCTTCCGACGGGCGGCTATGCCAGGCTTTACTCCGGCCTAAATGTCGATGTTTTCCTGAAGAAGCCTACGGTTGAGGAGGTTCGAGGGAAGGTGGGGCTTAGGAGAATGCTTGAAACGGTTACGGCGCTGGCCGAGTATGAGGGATTTCCTGCGCACGCGGAGGCGATGAAAGCACGGATGAGAAAGAGAGGCTAGTCTATCGTCTCCTTTATCCCAGCTATGCTTCCCTTCTTCCATTCATCCCTGCTTAGAGCCTCTCTCAAGGCGCCTCCAAAGGCCCTGAAAGCCGATTCCCATAGGTGATGTGGGTCATCTCCCCTCCTCAGATCCACGTGTATCGTCGCTCTCATCCCTTGGGAGAAGCCTTGGAAGAAGGATTCCAGAAACTTCTCATCGACGTCCTCAACCAGCTCAAAGCTTCTTACCCGCCGATCTCTATCTATGTAGCATCCGACCCTCCCCTCGAAGGATATTCGAGCATCCGAGAAAGCCTCATCAAGAATGCCTTGGCTGAACCCGAACCCCTTAATTCCATAGGCTTTGACTCTCTCAGACGCTAAAACATGGAAGGCTTTGCCTAGGGTTATTCCGACGTCCTCGATTATCGTGTGGAGAAGCTTTCTGGAAGCTTTTACCTCGACGTCCAAGTTGAAGCCCGAGTAGAAGGCCAGGATCTCGAGCATGTGATCTAGAAAGTTTATTCCCGTGCATATCCTCCAGCTTCTCCTAGGCCCAGAGTCAATCCGACATCTTATCTCGGTCTCCCTAGTTCTCCGAAGAACCTCAGCCTCATCCACTCCGCTTCTGACGACCTTAACTCCAAGCCCGCTTAGGTCCTCACCGCTCAAGCCAGACTCGCCTAGCCTCAAAAGACTAATAAAAGTTCTCAATCCTTTGGATGGCTGGTTTTAAGAGGCATGAGAAGATTTAAAAGTGGTTTGAATCTCGTTGAGGTTGCTGGAGTGTGCTGGTGATGGAATTCCAACATCGATTCTAGATCTGGTCGAATCGGCCTCTAAGCTCCTATCAGCGCGAGATCTAGGTCCTAGATCTTTTGGGTTAAGCCTTCTCCAAGGGGAGCGTGTTGGGATATGATAAGTGCTAGGGTGAATTCTGAGGCGGTTAGGTTGGCCATCCCGAGCCGAGGGAGGCTAAGAGAGCCCGTGATAAGCTTGCTCGAGAGGGCTGGGGTTAAGGTTCTCCTCAAGGAGGATAAGCTTCTCTCATCCCCAACCTCCAGGCCCGACATTCATGTCGTCTTCATGAGAGCTGAGGACATCCCGATGTTCGTCGAGGTCGGGGCGGCGGACATAGGGATAACGGGCCTGGATCTGATCTTGGAGCGGGGAGCGGAGGTCGAGGAGCTGCTTGATCTTAGAGTCGGCTCAGCGGACATAGTTCTCGCGGTTTCCCAGCTCTCTGAGATAGGCTCGATCGAGGATCTCCCTGAAGACGCCAAGATAGCTACACGCTACGTGAACCTCACGAGAAGGTTTCTCGATGAACGAGTTCCAGGAAACAGGTTCAAGATCCTCCAGATAGGTGGGGCTGCGGAGATCATGCCCATGCTCGGGGTCGCCGACGCCATAGTCGATGCGAGGTCCACTGGAATAACCTTGAAGACCCATGGATTGAGGGTGATCGAGGTCATCTTGAGGTCTTCCGCGAGGCTGATAGCGAGCCGAGATCTTCCGCCCGAGAAGCGGGACACGGTTGAGAAGCTTAAGCTGATGCTTGAGGGAGTTTTGAACGCCAGCAGAAAGAAGATGGTGATGATGAACGTTCCCGACAGGTTCCTCAAGTCCGTCGTGGAGGTGATACCGTCCATGGGAGGGCCCACCATAGCCAAGGTGGAGTCAAGTGAGCCCATGTGGGAAGTCTATGCCGTCATGGATGAGGACGACGTCTATGATGTCGTCGTGGAGGCGAAGAGACGTGGAGCGAGAGACATAGTGATCCTTGACGTCGAGAAGATCATACCATAGGGGGAGGATAGGAAAAGAATGGAAGTGATACCTTCGATAGATATCTCGCGTGGGAGATGCGTTAAGAGGGTTAAAGGAGCTGAGGGAACTGGGCTCAGCTTAGGAGATCCCTTAGAGCGAGCTTTGGAATGGGAGAGGCTTGGGGCGAGAAGGCTTCACGTGATAGACTTGGATGGAGCGGCTGAGGGAAGACCAGCGAACAGAGGTGTGATCGAGAAGATCTTGGAGGAAGTCTCGACCCCGATCCAAGTCGGAGGAGGGATAAGAAGCATGGAATCCGCCTTAGGCTATCTGGAGCATGGAGCAGGCTGGATCATAATCGGGACAAGCGTCTTGGAGGGATCAGACCTACTTGAGGATCTCGTGGAGAGGGTTGGCGGCGAGAAGCTTATCGTCGCCCTTGATTACGATGAGCGGGGCTGTCTAGTAGGATGGGGCTGGAGAAGGAGGACGAACATGAGCATCTTCGAGCAGGCTAGAAGGCTCGACCGCTACGAGCTATCAGCATTTCTCTGCACCTATACCCCACTCGAGGGAACCACTAAAGGGATAGATTCCGAGATAGTTGGGAGGCTTGTAGAGGAGGTTGCGACGCCGATAATCTATGCTGGAGGGATTAGGAGCATGGATGACTTGTTGGCCTTGAAGGAGATGGGCGTCTGGGGAGCGGTCGTCGGAATGGCGCTATATCTCGGGAAGATAGATTTTAGGGAGGCGCTAAGCCTATGCGAGTAGAATCGGATCGGGAGGTGACTTGATATGCCTCTCTCCAAGAGGATAATTCCATGCCTCGACGTTCTAAAGGGAAAGGTCGTCAAGGGGATACAGTTCAAGAACCTTAGGCTCGCAGGAGATCCTCCTAAGCTCGCCAAGCTATACGAGGATCAGGGAGCGGATGAGATAGTGTTCCTGGATATAGGTGCGTCGCCTGAGAACAGGAAGATACTGATCGATGTCGTGAGGAGGACCGCTGAGGAGCTTTCAATACCTCTTCTGGTCGGAGGAGGGATAAGATCGGTTAAGGATATGGAGGAGGTTCTTTGCAGCGGCGCGGACAAAATCTCGGTGAACACGGCGGCGGTCAAGAATCCTGAGATAATCAGCGAAGGAGCTGAGATTTTCGGAAGCCAGTGCATAGTCGTCGCTATCGATGCGAAGCGGAGGGATCGGGGATGGGAGGTTTACATTTACGGCGGTAGGAAGCCCACGGGGCTCGATGCTGTTGAGTGGGCGAGGAGGGTCGAAGAGCTTGGAGCTGGAGAGATACTTCTCACGAGCATGGATAGGGATGGAACCACTTTGGGATATGATCTCGAGCTGACGAGAACGATCTCGGAGGCGGTGAACATACCCGTGATAGCGAGCGGCGGGGCTGGAAGCCCGCAGCATATCTACGAGGCTTTGACCGTTGGAGGAGCGGATGCGGCTCTTGCGGCTTCGATCTTCCACTACGGAGTATATACGGTGAGGAGCATCAAGGAATACTTAAGGGAGAGGGGTGTTCTGGTTAGGCTCGATTAGGTGAGCTTGATGAGCTTGGAGATCTTGAAGGAGCTTTACGAAGTCGTTTCGGATAGGAGGAGGAATCCTGTGGAGGGATCATATACCTGCAAGCTTTTCGAGAAAGGGTTAGATGAGATCTTGAAGAAGGTGGGCGAGGAAGCGGTTGAGCTCGTTCTCGCGGGCAAGAGCGGCGACAAGGAGGAGATAGTCTACGAGGCGGCAGACCTAATCTACCACATGATAGTTCTTCTGGTTTACGAGAACGTTGGATTTGAGGAGGTTATGAGGGAGCTTGAGAGGCGGAGAGGTAAGCGCGGCGATCATTAACTACGGTGTTGGAAACCTGCTCAGCATATCGACAAGCCTGAGGAAGGCTGGAGCAGAACCCAAGATCATAGAAGACGCCAAAGATGCTGAGAGCTTTGATGCGATAATCTTTCCAGGAGTCGGAGCCTTTAAGCCCGCGGTGAGAAAGCTCATGGAGCATGAGGATCAGGTTCTCAGGCTTCTAACCGAAAAGCCGATCCTAGGAATATGTCTCGGGATGCAGCTTCTCTACGAAAGGAGCGAGGAAGGGTGTCCACCTGGAGAATACGTGAGGGGCTTCGGGGTCTTTAAGGGACCTGTCAGGAGGCTTCCAGCCGATGTTAAGGTTCCTCAGATGGGCTGGAACACGATCCACATCCTCAAACCCGATTGCCCCCTGCTAGCTGGAATTCCAGATGGGATATATGTTTATTATGCGAACTCCTATGCGTCTCCGCCCTCCGAGGATACTGCGGCCACAACCAATTATGGGATCGAGTTCTCAGCGATAGCTCAGAGGGAGAACGTTTTCGGAACTCAGTTCCATCCCGAGAAGAGCGGTAAATGGGGGCTGATGATCTTGAGGAACTTCGTTGAATACACTAGGAGGTGGAGGAGATGAGGCTGAGCATAGAGGAGGCTGAAAGGCTCGCTGACAAGCTATGGTATAGAAATGTTGAGAAAACAGTCGTCGCAGTCGCTCAGGACTTTGAGACAAAGGAAGTTCTAATGGTGGCTTACATGAACAGGGAGGCTTTCGTCAAAACTCTGACCATGGGGCTCATGCATTACTGGAGCCTTAGCAGGCGGAGGATCTGGATGAAGGGAGAGACCTCGGGAAACATACAGGAGGTCATCGACGCCTATATCGATTGCGATGGTGACGCTGTTCTCTTCCTAGTCAAGCAGCATGGAAACGCTTGTCACGAAGGATTCCGCTCATGCTTCCACAATAGGATAAAACCAGAGTGAGATCAATAGCCCTTTAAGCGGTTGGCTATCGAGGAGATCAAGGCGGAGAATATTATGATCGTGACTATCGCCGTGTAAATCTCCAAGGGTATCAGCCCGAGCTCCAGCCCGAAGAGCGCTGTAACTATCCCGAAGGTCAGCCTCAGGTTGAAGCTCAAGCCGACGAATCTCGAGAGATGCTCGCCCGCTCCGAACAGCTTCCTGAAAACCAGCTTAGAAGCATAGTATTTCGAGAGGAAGGCGGCGGGGAGCAGGATCGCGATGTAGAGGAGGCTCATGAGGTTCATGGAGGAGATCTTTAAGAATGATCCGGCCTTGAAGAAGAATATGGGGGAGAAGAAGGCGAATATTATCCCCTTGAGCTTTTCCACCAATATCTCGTGCTCCTCGAGGATCTCGGAGAAGAGGAAGCCCATTATGAACGCTAGAACCGCCTCGCTGATCATAACCCTCTCGGCGAAGAAGAGGAGAGCGAGCAGAACGAGCAAGATGAACTTCAGCTCTATCTCCGCCAGGTTCTCGCTGTATCTTGCGAAGAGCCATCTCCCAACTCTGGGAGCATGAAACATGAACAGGATCAAGATTATGAGGAATATTAGGCTGAGATATGTTATCGCGGAGAACGCGATGGAGAGGGAGATCATGCTGAATATGTCGACGAGCATGGCCGCGGACAAGATCACATGCCCTATCTCTAGGTTCAGATACCCGCGCTCCCGTAGGAGAGGATACAGTAAGGCTAGAGATGTGGTTGAGAGGGCTATTGCTATTAGAGTGGACTGCCCTAGATTGAGCGTGATCGCGAACGCTATCGCGAATATCACGACGAATGGGATCAGGTAGGCTGAGAGGGCTAGGACGGAGCTTCTCCTGAAATGCTTTCTAAGCTCGTTTCTATCTATCTCTAAGCCTGCTAGGAACATCAGCCCGAGGAGCCCGTAATTTGCTATGAAGCTCATCCATGAGGGAGATATTCCTCCGAAGAGGTTTCCCCCAATCACCCCAGCGACTATCTCGAGGATCGCGGTCGAGAATCCCATTTCGAGGGAGAGAACGCCGAAGACCACTATCAACAAGATCATCCAGAACTCATTCATTCTTCCACTCCCTACTCGGAGAAGGATATTAACTTGAGCTCTGAAGGGCGGAGCGGAGACCCATATAATACGCTTCTAAAAGGTTATATGAAGCCTGCTCACAAGATAAGATGGAGTGGGAATATGTCTTGGGAGAGATGGTGGAGAAGAAGATCTCCTTTCAGCAGGATCTTCGAGGAAATGGAGAGAATGATGCGGGAGCTTGACGAAATGTTCTCGAAGTCGTTTGAGGAGCTTGAGCGCGAGCTTCCGCGAAACTTGATCAGGGAGCGTAAAACCGATAGGGGATACGTGAGGGAGTTCGGGCCGATAGTCTACGGCTACTCGATTAGAATAGGGCCTGATGGTAAGCCCATCATAAGGGAGTTTGGAAACATTAGACCTGGCCGCGAGCCAGAGATCGTTGAGCTGAGCGAGGCGAGAGAACCGCTCGTCGACGTTTACGAGGAAGAAGATGTCGTTAAGGTGATAGCAGAGGTCCCTGGCGTCGAGAAGAAGGACATAAACTTGAACGCGAGCGAGAAGAAGCTGATAATCTCAGTCGACACTCCTCAGAGGAAATACTACAAGGAAGTTGACCTTCCCGTTGAGGTAGACCCTCAATCCGCCAAGGCGACCTACAAGAACGGCGTCCTCGAAGTAGTCTTGAAGAAGGTCGGAAAGGGAGAAACTGGAGTTAAGGTAAAGATAGAGTAAGCCTCCTTTTCTTTTACATCGCCTCGGGAGCAGGTATCCCGAGCAGATCCAACAGTATCGAGAAGACTATTAGAAATGCTTTCACGACCGCGAGCCTAAACCTCTTCACATGAGCCTCTGCATGGAGGACTGGAGAGCTCTCGTAGAAGGCGTTGAAGTCTGAGGCGAGCTTGTAGGAGTAGTCTGCCATAGGCTTCACCATCATGTTCAACGAGAAGTCTTCGAGGAGAAGCGGGAAGTAGGCCATTCTTCTCAAGAGAGTCTTTTCGGATTCGTTCAGCTCTCCGTAAGGCTCGACCGATGGCTCCTCATCGGCTTTCTCCAGTATCCTATATGCTCTCACATAGGTATATTGGAGATATGGACCTGTATCTCCCTCGAGCTTAAGCATCTCATCCGTGTCCAAAACTATCAGCTTATCCGTATCCTGCTTTATCAGAGAATATCTTAGAGCGGCGATCGCGATCTTCTCACCTATATCAGATGCCTTCTCCTCACCCCAATCTGGATGTCTTTCTAAGACCTCTTTCACCGCCCTGCTTTTCAGCATCTCGATGAGCTGATTCGCCTTGATGTAAAGCCCCTTTCTCCCGCTCATGTGAACCACCTGTTGACCTGGCTCGGGCGAGTATCCGAGCCTCTCGGCATCTTTTCTGCTCAAGGCGACTACCTCATAGCCGTAGTGAACGTATTTCTCTGACTCTAGGCCGAGAAGCTTGAGAGCATATTTGACTATCTCCTGCGGCCTCCTCTGCCTGACGTCTATCACGTTTATCACCTTCTCGGCTCCAGCGATCGGCATCTTAAACTCACCGTCTTCAGCAGTCATATAGATCCTCGTCCCATCGGGGTTCTCTCCGAACAGCTTATACCTAAAGTCCTTGGAGACTCCTCCGAGCTTCCAGGCGGCGTAAGCGATGTCCCTAGCGATATAGGTCGTCGTTCCATCGCTCTTCACCAGAACCTCATCGCCCTCCTTGGAAAGGATTGGATGACCAGACAGGTTTAGAAGCCAGCATCCAGCCTTCGGGCCGCTTCTAGCGAAGTATACCGCCTTCCTCTTCTTCAGGTTCTCGAAGACCTCGTCCCAAAGCTTGTAGGCTAGGATGTCGCTCTCCATGTTGAGTATGTCGTATCTCGCCCCAAGCCTCCAGCAGGTTTTAAGCTGATCCCTGAGCACCCTCTCCACGATGAGCTTATTCAGCTCGAAGAACTTCCCCCTCCTCGACTCTATCTCCTTTGTTATCAGCTTCCGCTTCTCGCTCAGCCTTGGATCTGACTCGGCTCTTCTCGCCGACTCGACGTAAACCACGTCTCCACAGTATTCGTCGAAGCTCATTCCACGCGGAGGGTCTAAGCTGTATCCGAGCTCCGAGAAGCCTAAGATGACGTCAGCCATCTGGGTTCCGCTATCGTCGATATAGTTCAGGATCAGGACGTCGTATCCTAGGAACTTGTAGATTCTTGCTAAGGTATCTCCGAGGCAGACGTTCCTAGCATGGCCGACGTGAAGAGGCTTGTTCGGGTTCACGCTCGTATGCTCGATCACTATCCTCTTTCCTTTCCCTAGTTCAGGTGAGCCGTAGCGCTTCCCCCTGGAGAGAATTTCCTCGATTATCGCTCGACTATACTTCATCCAATCGGCCTTGAAGTTCACATACCCGTTAACCGCCTCAACCGACTTGATAAGCTCTGAGCCCGATAAATCGATCCTGTTAACGATCTCCTCCGCGAGGGAGCGCGGATCTTTCCTGAGCTTTCCCGCTAGCTGAAAAGCCGCTGTGGAAGCTATCTCGCCGTGCCTAGGATCTTTCGTCAGCTGGATCGAGGGCTCAGCCACCCCCGCATCCTTCAAGAGCTTCTCGGCCTCAGCTATCAGCCTCTTCAGCCCCATCCTCCCCCCTCCCAAGAGGCTAAGATTTTGTTAAACCTTTATTTCTGGAGACCTGTATCCTCAGCGTGGCAGATTTGTTTTGAGAAATTTCCCTCTCGAAAGATGAGCGTGATGTTTTATAGTTGAGGTGTTTTCTTAGGGCTTGAGGATGCCTGCAAACCTGCCCGCTGAAGCTGAGAAGGCTTTGGCGAAATATCAGGCTGCGAGAAGGATAGAGGATAAGATAAGGGCTTTGGAGGAGGCGCTTAGCCTTATTCCAGATCATAAGGGGACCGAGAAGCTTAGGGGGAGGATCAAGCGGAGGATAGCTGAGCTTAGGAGGGAGGCTGAGCGGAAGGCATCGCTCAGAGCAGTCAGAAAAGACTACTTCCACATACCTAGGGAGGGTGCCGCTCAGGTTGCGGTGATCGGGCTCGCGAACTCTGGTAAGTCGAGCCTCCTGAAAGCCTTGACTAATGCCAGACCTCAGGTGTCACCCTATCAGCTCACAACAACTAAGCCAACTCCTGGGATGATGATGTATGGCGGGGTCGAGATCCAGCTCGTAGAGCTTCCAGCGATCCTGACCGAAGACCTAGAAGAGACGCGGTTCACGAATAGGTCGATAGGATTCGCGAAGAACTCAGACCTGATACTTATCATCGTCGATGGGATGAGAAAGCCGGCTGAGCAGCTTAAGAAGATCCTTGAGATATTTGATGAGGCTGGGGTGAGCTTGAGGCCGAGGAGATGCGAGATAGAGATTGAGAAGAAGGATAGCGGAGGGATAAGGCTCATCACCTTCGGAAGGCTCAGAACGGATCCAAGGGAGGTGATAAGCTTCCTGAGATCGATTGGGCTGAGAAACGCGGTGGTCAAGGTTCATGGAGACGCTGGGCTGGAAGACTTCGAGGAGCTGATAATGAGAGAGCTGACCTACAAGAAGGCGGTAATCGCTGTCAACAAGATCGACCTGGCCGGCATCGAGGTGATCGAAGAACTCAAGAGCCTGGTGAATCCTGAGGAAGTTCCGATCGTCGGAGTATCTGCTGAGCGGGGAGATGGGCTGAAGCAGCTTCAATCCATGATCTTCAAGGCTCTAGACCTGATAAGGGTCTACACGAGGAAGGGGGGAGAAACCTCCGATAAGCCTCTCGTCCTGCCGAGAAACTCGACGGTCAGGGATCTCGCGGAGCTGATCCACAGGGAGTTCGCTGAGAGGATGAAGTATGCGAGGGTTTGGGGCAGGTCCGTCAAGGTTCAGGGTCAGAAGGTTGGAGCTGATCACGTCCTCGAGGATGGAGACATCGTGGAGGTTAAGCTTTGAAGAGCGGAGGATCCGGCTGTGAAGTTCGAGTGCTTCGCGACAACGGTCATGGGGTTAGAGGATGTCGCAGCGAAGGAATGCGAGGAGATTATAGGGGCTGAAGCCAAGCCGGATGTCGGAAAGATATTCTTTCAAGCGGATGAAAGGCAGATAATCAGGCTCAACCTCGCCTCCAGAACCCTCCACAGAATATTCATAACGCTTGCGAGGACACGCGCCGAAACCCTCGAAGACGTTTACAAGGCTGCGAGAGAAGTCGATTACACCATGTTCATAGGAGCTGATCAAAGCTTCGCGGTTAAGGGTGAAAGGCACTCGAAGGATAAGCCTTTCACGAGCATGGATATGGCTGCATCGGTTGGAAGAGCCGTGATAGAGAGCTTTAGAGAGAGGGCTGGAGTCAGGCTTAAGGTGAACCTAGATCAACCTGATGTTCAGCTCTACTCCCTGATCAGGGACTCCGAGTTCCTCCTAGGCCTCAACACCACTGGAAAGTCCCTTCACAGAAGATTTTACAGGGTTTTTCATCATCGAGCAGCTCTTCAGCCCAGCATAGCCGCAAGCATGATCAGGCTCTCGGGATGGAGGAGGGAGGAGATTCTGCTGGATCCCATGTGCGGAAGCGGAACGATACCGATTGAAGCCGCGTTGATCGCCCTAAAGATACCTCCTGGCATCGGGAGGGCTTCAGAGCTAGCTCTTCACAAGCTCAAGTTCATCGATGAGGCTGAGGTTCGAGAAGTCTTAGAAGAGCTTGAGAGCGAGGTAGATCTGCGGTTCTCTCCTAGGATAGTTGGTGCCGATGCCTCTCCGAAGAGCATCGAGGGAGCCTTAGCCAACGCTGAGAAAGCAGGAGTGTTGAAGGCCATAAGGCTTCTAGTGGGAGATGTCTTCAAGCTGAGGGAGTGGATGAGCGAAGCTCCCGACCACATTATAATGAACCCTCCTTATGGGATAAGAATGGGAATTAGGAAGATACGTGAGTTTTATGAGAAGGCTTGCAGGTCGATCCATGAGGTATCTCCAGAAGCTAAGCTCACAGCCATAGTCTCAAAGCCCACGATTTTTGGAAGAGCTCTGGAGGCTGCAGGATATCAGATCACGGCTAAGAGGCAGATAATGTATGGAAGGCTTAACGCCTTCATAATCATGGCCACATCGGGATAGACTCATATGGATCTCCCTCAAGAGCCATGGCCAAGTCGGGGTAGGTTAATCTTGTGGCTTAGAGCGCGAAAGCCAAGATGGATTTATTCGAGGAGGATATTAGGGTAATCAAGGAGGCGCTTCAGGAGAGATACGGCTCAAATAATCGGAGGAGAATCGCGGAGATAGCTGAGAAGCTCATAATGCTTCACAGGGATAATCGGATAAAGGTGAACCACTCAGTCATGGAATACGTTCTCGCCGCTTATCTCATCGACAGGGGATATGAAGTAGATCTCGAGCATCCCCTCGAAGACGACCTGGTGGCGGACGTGATCGCCTGGAAAAGGGGAAGAAGCATGATAATCGAGGTTGAGACAGGCTTCACCTCCCCCGAGAACGCCTTAGACCCTCAGGCATATCTCACCTCGAGAATCATAAGCAAGATCGCGAGATACAGCCTTCATGCCGACGAGTTCAGCCTAGCAACCCCAATCCACAACATCCTACAGATTCCCAAAATCCTTCTCAAGCCCGTGAAGAAGAGAAAACGATCAGAGACCCAGCTTCTAAAAAGGCTCTGCGACCAATACTACAAGACCCCAGAGATCGCAGCCGAGAAGCTCTCGAAGATGAGGCTTCACGCAATCTACCTGATCAACGTCGACCTCCTAGAGGTAACAAAGCTAACCCCGAGAAAATATCTAGAAAGATATGGAAAAGCCTGCCCAACCCTCTCACAAATAGAAAAATACATCAGGGCTGGCTGTCGGAGGCACGTAGCCTACGAGCATCCCGCCACGTGAGCTTTACCCGAGGCGGAACACCCCTCAGCTACCTCACACACCCACCTTCGGGAACCGCTTGCGCGGCGCTCACGGGCAGGCATGTGAGGCACGCAGGATTAAGCTTCCAGGGCACCCCCCGGTAGCTTTCCCTGCGGGCGTGTCCTCCTTTTCCGGCCAGCCCTGTCTTTATTTTGTTGTTTGGGGTGAATAAGGCTTTCGCTTGTTTTTCTGGCTGGTTATACTCGGAGATTTAAAGGGTATTTATCCTCAGCTGGTATGTTGTCCGTGGCTGAGTTTTCTCGCAAGCCTGTCTATAAGCCTATCGTAAGCATCGGCGAAGACCCTGTAAACCCTTTTTCCGAGCCTATATAGGGTTATGAACAGGAAGATGGCGGCGGCGGTCATGGCGATCTTCGAGATCATCCCTCCTATCAAGGGTATGTTTTCGAGGCTGGTTGAATAGATCCATATGATGAGGCTTAGAGCGGCATACATGAGGTCTAGGAAGACTCTTTTGAGCGTCTCCTTTGTGGCTCCGATTCGGCCGACGAGCCTGACCGCTATGAGGTCTGAGAGCTTCTTCACGGAGGAGAGAATCGCGTAGCCGAAGTAGATCACCAAGCTCATCTCGACTACTAAGAGAATATGGCTGGAAAGCAAGGCCGCTTTCCCTAAGCTTATCAGGGTGAAGCCCGAGAGGATTGGGGTCAGGAGCTTGAGTATCAGGAAGGCGAGAACGAATTTCAGGATCCGCCCTATAAGCTCTGAAAGCACCCTCTTCACGGGGGTCGTCTGAGGCGGAATCATCGGCCACGGGCTCTTAGACTCCCTGATAGAAGGTTTAGGAAGCCTCTCTGAAAATCTTCTCGCCCAGATCACTCCAGCAATATAATATGCGAAGGGGGTGAAAGCAAGGAAGTACAAGGCAGCTTCAAGCACCCCAAATATGGCTGCGACGAAGATCGCGAAGAGCCTGACATCCCGCGTAACTGGGATTCTCCGAATCGTGGAGGCTTCGATTCCCGCCGACTGGAGGAGGTGGGTTATGTAGCTTACGAGGATCATGTTGGCGGACGCTAGGGCGGCTAGAACCATCATGAAAGCGTCAAGAGGCCACAGTGCGAGAATGATCCCTATGAGTATCGAGAGGTCGGCAAGCCTATCAAGGAAGGAGTCGAGTAGGGCTCCGAACTTCGAGGTTCTCTTGAAGAGCCTCGCCACCTCCCCATCCATACCATCAACAATCGAGGAAGCTTGAACGAGGATCCCGCCTAGGATCAAGCTGTGAAGAGCGAGAAAGGCGGCGCCCGCCAAGCTTATCAGGAACGAGATTACCGAGATTAGGTTCGGGCTTATGTATATTCTCCGCCTGTAAAGAGCGATGGACATGGTCGAGGATATTGATCTGTTTAGGAGGCGGGAGATCAGGCCATCGCTGGGTCTGGTGAGCTCCCTCTTCAAGATCTTCCAGTAGAGGTTTCTAGCCTTCTCTAAGTCCTGCGGAGTATCTATGTCCTTCCATAAGAGGCCAGTTACGTCAACGAAGCCCACCTGCCCCTCAGCCGCCGCGAGATTCAACGCATCCTTTATCGAGGCCTTCGGCCCCTTTCTCCTTAAAGCCTCCTCGATATACTTTCTTGCGGAGTCGTTGCAGAAGATTATCCCCGTGTCTATCCCGTAGAGTGGCTCCAGCGACTTATCCGCCCTAACGATCTTATCCTCAAGAACCCTAAGCTTCAGCCCCTCTTCAGCCTCTAGGATCGGGGGCTCCCTATCCAAGCAGACCACGAAAGCCTCCTTAGCTTCCCTCGCTCTCCTGATCATCGCCTCCAGCAGGTCGATCTCGAAGATGTGATCGGACATCAGGACTAGGAACTTCCCATCCAGCCTCCTGGCGGCGAGCCCCAAGCTATACAGGTTCTCAAAGGAGTCGAGATCAGCCTCTATCACCTCGATCGGGTCATCAAGATGCCTGCGTAGAAGCTCGGAAAACCCAGGCCTAGTGACCACTAAAAGCCTCTTTAAGCCCGCGCGCCTAACCCGCTCAACGATGAAGTCTAGAATCCTAACCCCAGGCTCAAGCTCCATCAAGCACTTCGGAGCAAGCTCAGAGTAAGGCCTAAGCCTACTCGCCTCTCCAGCAGCCAAAATAACTGCCGAGATCTCATCAGCCTCAAAATAAGCCATCTCTCCAAACAGAAAACAGGAAAAGCACATATAAGTCTTAAAACCCCGAAACCACCCAAGAGAAAACTTTTATCCTAGAAAACCACCCTATAAGATGGCTGGTGGCGACGGCGGTACCGCCCACGAAAAAAGAAGGCCGAAAACCGGCCGAGAATGTGTGGGCGGCCTCCTCCGCCAGCCACAAGATGGGGACCTAAGCAAACCAGGTCACGCTTAGGTCTTACGCGGGGCCCCCGCAAAACCCCACAAAGAAGCACTCCCCAGGTGGCGACTCCGGTTGATCCTGCCGGACCCCACTGCTATCGGGGTGGGACTAAGCCATGCAAGTCGAAGGTCCCCGGCTCCGGGGGCCTGGCAGACAGCTCAGTAACACGTGGCCAACCTACCCTAGGGAGGGGGATAACCCCTTGGGAAACTGGGGTTAAACCCCCATAGGCGGCGGGATCTGGAAGGACCCGCCGCTGAAAGTGGTGCATGGGGATGCTCCATGCACCAGCCCTAGGATGGGGCTGCG
>CAYXHS010000019.1:0-15764 GCA_964465105.1 uncultured Nitrososphaeria archaeon | reverse complement strand
CTAAGCTCGACCACCTTCTTCAGCAAGCCTTTCAAGATCTTTTCCTGATCTTCGGCTGTAGACGTGGATGAAGATCGGGTCCCCGACTGGGTAGATTATGTTCACCCGCTTCTGGTATCTCAGATCTCTTGAGAGCTGTTCCAAGTATTCTGGGATGGGCCTCCCAGCTCTGGCCCATTCGTCGACGTATCTCAGCAGGTGAGGGTTGTTTTTGAATGCGTTTCTGAGGCTTTGCTTGAACCTTTGCTGGAGGAGGCTCAAGGCTCTCACGCCCTGGCCTGAGAGAAGGGCAGAACCTTTATCCCGAATGCTGGATCTACCTCGAAGCTCAAGATTATGGAGGATGGCTTTATCGCTCCCTTGAGTTTCGGGACTTGGAGAAGCTTCACTATCTTCTCCCCGATCTCCTTGGTGGTCAAGGTGAAGTGTATGTCGCAGATCGATCTCATCCTGATCAGGAGGTCTTGGTTGAAGGCGTAGGGGTGGATCGTTATTATCACGGATTTCTCATGGTCGTCTACGACGTTCCTCATCTCGGTGAAGAAGTTCAGGATGTCCTTCTCCTCGGCGTGAGTTACCAGATAGGTGAGAGAGTCTATGATGAATATGTCGTATATCGGGAGCCTGTTGATCGTCTTTATTATCAGGTCTAGGAACCTCGATGAGAGCTCCCTGTCCCATTTAAGGTTCTTGACGTGAAGCTCGAAGATCATGAGCCTTCCCGTGAGAAAGTGATGAGTGACGTCGAGGGAGATCTGGCGCATGTTTTTGAGAAGCCCCTTCACCCCCGTCTCGGTCGTGATGTAGAGAAGCCTGTGTCCGAGATTCAGGGCGCCGTAAGCATACTGCTGAGCCAAAACGCTTTTACCGCTGTCGTTTGGCCCCTCGATTATCCAGAGGAAGGGAAGCTTGATCGCCCCGATCCTACTGTCCAGCTCGCTGTTCATCGACTTTATGCAGCCCCTCTCCTCGATCAGCATGACTTCACCCCCCTTGGAGACACAATGATCAGCTTAACAGGCTCCTCGATCTCGGATTCGGTCCAAGCCTTTATCGCGAGAACTTCTCCTGGGTCCCATATTCCTGAAGAGAAGTCGGAGGAAGCTGGGTTGATCAGCTCCTCGCGGCCGCCATAAGTTATGTTTAGGGGCTTCCACCCTCTTTCAAGGCTTTCATCCAGATCATAGGGAAGCCACTCGGCTCTAACCGCTTCGCCCTCCCTGTAGACCAGTATGAGGTCAATCTTCTCGAAGTCGGCAACCCTGATCTGGCCTGCCCCATCGTTCAGTATCAGGGCTTCTAGGCTGCGATTATCTGAGAGGATGATGATCGAGAGTATCTTGAGGTCTCCTTTGATATGCTTTGCCTCTTCGGAGATCATCGTGAGGGAGTCCTTTAGCAGATTGTAGTTCAGGAGGATTATGCCTGTGAGCGAGCTTAAGGAGATGAGGACTATGATCGCGAAGATCGCGGAGGTCGCTATCACCCCGAGGCTCGACACTCCCTTTTCACCTCCTAGAGTGAGAGCTGGAAGCGGCATTCGACCCCATTATAGAGTGTGAAGATGACCTCGTAGTCTCCTCGGCTCAGAGGCTCCTCTGTCTGAACATCCACCCTGATGGTCTCGCCTGGATCCCATTTCCCATCCGAGTCCACGTCATTAAGCAGGCTGTAGGCCCATGAGCTCCCGTAAATCATGTAGTATACGTTGCTTCCGATTATCATCAGGTCTGATCGATTAAGGAGAGCGAGCGGAATCGGGGCATAACCGACATTCTTTATCCACATGCTCAGGCCGCTTGACCCAGCCTCGCCCGCGACGTGGATTATTTTGCACTTGTAGTATGTCTCTCCCTCAAGGGATTTTATCTGAAGCTTCTGAAGATCAGTCATCTGATCCATGTTCGAGACATATGCGCCGGCCAGCGCCGCCGCCACGATTATGGCCGCGATCCCGATGATCGTCTCGGATAAAATGGTTCCCAGGGGCATCTCGGCTCACCTCCTTAGGTTCCTAGAATCACGGTCGAGGATCTTGATAGCCAGGGTCAGCGACGTGAAGAATCTTTCATCAGCTCCCATGGCAAGCGCATGAACAAGATATATCGCCATGAGCATCATATCCTCCCTGAAAACGGACTGCCCTCCAGGCGGAAACTCGTCAACCGCTTCATAGCTTGACAGAAGCTCTATCGAATCGTTGAGAAGCTCCAGCAAATCTATCGGAGCGAACCTCCTCGCGGACCTAGAGTTGAGAAAGCTTAGAGCTTTTTCCCTTCCGAGAATCTTAAGCAAAAGATAAGCGCATAAAAGCACAGATAGATTTCGCCGACCTTCTTTACGTTTACCTGAATGCGCTTGAAACTTCTCATCGGTCATATGCTCCTCAAGGTTTTTAACGGGCTCTTCCAGAACAACCTCCTCAGCCTTCTCAACCTCTGCGCTCTCAGCAGACTCCTTTCTCAGCTCATCTATGCCGAGGATGTTCGTGGCGTAATTGAAGGGGTTCTCGAGATTCGATACAAGTTCTCTCACGTCCATCAGCGTGGACTCAAGGGGCTCTCTCAGCTTCCTGACCTCCTCCTCAAGCTCCTCAAACTTCTTCTTGAGGGGACTAACTTCCTCACTCATCCAGAGGAGTCACCTCCTGCTCCTTGACGATCTTCACGACATACTCGTAGCAAGACTTTAGGCTGTTCGAGCGATTTAGGGAGGAGATCCTGATAACGCCCAAAGTGAATAACCTGTAAAATTGGAATATTATCCCGCGGAGAATATAGAAGAAGATGTCGCTTCTCTCGCCGCGGCCTGAGGAAGCTATTTTCACAAGCACCTCGAAGTTCAAGTCATCCCTCGACCTCATGACGAATATCGCAGCGTCCTTAGCGAGCCTCAGCCTCTTCATCACCCACGCAAGAAAAGCATTAGCAGCCTTCAGATCCTTGACCCCCTGCTTAACGGCGAGCTTGTAAAACCGCTCTCCGAGACCGCGGCCCAGCGAATACGCGACCACCCCGCAAACCTCTTCCCCGAAGTAGTGGCTCAGCGTCTCAAAACAGTCCTCGACGAATACTAAAGCGTCAAAATCATTCTCAAAGAAGACGAAATTACTGACCAAAGTATTATCCTCATCCCCCATCAAACCACCAAAAATACATGATTATAAGATGATTAAATAGTTTTCTTCGCTTACCAATATAAGATAAATTTTATTAGTGAGTATTCTTCAGATATTATTGAGGTCATGAGGCAGGAAAAGCCTGGTAATAGTAGAAGAGGGTTGACAGGGCTGGAGACCGCGATAATCTTGATAGCATTCGTGATAGTTGCGGCAGCGTTCGCTTTCGCTGTCTTGAATCTGGGGTTTGCTTCGACTCAGAAAAGCGGTGAGGTTCTCAGGGCAGGCATGGAGGAGGCTACTTCGAGCATAGAGCTCTCGGGGTCGGTCATCGCGAATGGGGCTCAAGACTCTAATGGCGAGTATAGGATCGCGAACATAACGATTTACGTCAAGACGGCGGTTGGGAAGAGGCCGATAGATATGAGGAACGAGACCTTGACCGTCGCTTATTTTGATCCATATGTTCACATAGATAGGCTCGTGAGGAGGACGAACCCGAATGAGACCCAAGTGGTCGTAACCGAGGTAACGGGAGATGGAGATGGGCTCCTAGAGTTCGGCGAGCTTTGGAAGGTCGTGGTGGTCGTAGAGAACATATATGGAGGAATAGACAACGTCGAGCTTCAGCCCAACGACACCTTCAAAATCGAGATCAAGCCATCCGTCGGCTCCATCCTAAAAGTCGAGAGAACGGTTCCGCCATCCCTCGACCCAGTAATGGACCTAGGCTAAGGCCAATCACTTCCCCCTTCAACCCCATTTTTTATCAAACTTAAATAGAGTCTTCAGGCACCTATCTGGTAGATTGCGGTGAAGCTTAGTGTTAATGGGAGGCTTACACGTTGAGCACAGGACCACCTTCAGTAAAGTATCTTATCGAGGCTAAGATAGAGGTCCATGGCGTCGTGGATAAGAACGATGTCGTCGGAGCGGTCTTCGGCCAAACCGAGGGGCTCTTCAGCAGCGAGTTCGATCTAAGAGAGCTTCAGAAAAGCGGCAGGATCGGAAGAATAGAGATCACCGTAAACGTTCAGGGAAAGAAGACCTACGGCAAGATCACGGTCCCCTCAGCTCTCGACAAGTATTCGACCGCCCTCATAGCCGCCATGCTTGAGAGCATCGAGCGGGTGGGACCCTACAACGCGACCGTCAAGATAGAGAGGATACACGATCTCAGAGCTGAGAAGCGGAAGAAGATAGTAGAGCGGGCCAGGGCGATCCTATACGAGTGGGAGAAGAGCAAGATTCCCGAAGAAGATGAGCTGATGAAGGAGCTTGAGGAATCTCTGCTGAAGGCGAGGATAGTTGAACTCGGAGCTGAAAGGATTCCAGCTGGGCCTGACGCCGAGAAGAGCGATGAGCTGATAATAGTCGAAGGCAGGGCTGACGTGATAAACCTGCTTAGGCACGGCTACACGAACGTGGTCGCCGTCGAGGGGATAAAGATACCCGAATACGTTAAGAGCCTTGCGAGCAGAAAGAAGAGGGTCGTGGCCTTCCTGGATGGAGATAGAGGCGGAGACATGATCCTATACCAGCTTCACAGCTCAGGAGTGAGGATCGATGAGGTCGCTCGAGCCCCCTATGGAAAGGAGGTTGAGCAGCTGACCGCAAAGGAGATCTCGGATGCGCTCCACCACGCAACCCCGATCGAGGAAGCTTTGAAACACCTGAAGATGCCTAAAAAGATTGAGAAGGCTGTAGAGGTGCCCGAGGAGATCAAGAGATACGTCGAGGAGGTCAAGGAAAAGCTCATGGGAGTCTTTCTCGACGAGAACCTGAACGAGCTCAAGAGAGTGCCCGTGAGCGAGCTGGCTCAGGAGCTCGAGAACTACAAGGATCAGGTGAAATATGTCGTCTTCGACGGCATAATCACCCAGAGGCTCGTTGACGTATTTTCTGGAAGAAGCGATGTCGTTTATCTGATAGGGGTTAGGGTTGGAGAGATCTCGAAGCCCGCTGAGAACGTCAAGGTCACGACCTTTAACCACCTCTAATCTTCTTCAAGGGTAGCTTGTATCTCAGGATCGCGACCACTCCCCCGAGCCTCGCGATCTTCTCAGACGCCTCAAGCCCGTCTAGGAGAACTTGAAGATCGAGCCTCCCCCTCTCAGCGAGCTCCAGCAACTTCTCAAGTCTCTCACTTTCCAAGCTACTCCAGAGATATGACTCTGCAATCAAGACTTTCTCCACGGCTCCGAGCTTCCAAGCCTCGTAAACTTCCTCGAGACCTATCGCGACCCTCTCGGGATCACTTGACATCGCTCCTATGAAGCGCTCAGCCTCCAAGCTGTCCCTGAACGGCTTGAGGCTTCGGAGAAACTCTGGGATCGAATCTGATTTCAGGGCCTCCCTTATGCCCGCCTCCCCGCCCACCGAGGTGCTCCAAGATCCCACAACCCTCTCCAACAACCCTTTCTCACGCCTTCTCAGGTAGGAGAGAAGTCTCTCGACGAATATCCTCGGGCCGAAGAGAACTATTCCTACCTCTGGCAAGCCTTTAACAACCTCCACGACCTCCTCGAACAGATCATCCAGCTGCTGCTCGCCCCATGAAACCGATTTATCCGCTCTGGGCAGGTTCTTCGAGTATGCTACTCTTACTCCCTTGCTCGAGAACTCTGCGACCGCGAGCTCCTCGTCGTCGAGCGAGATGCAGATGACCTCATTCTCCTTCTTTCCTCTATAGCTTTCTGAGAAGGCGAGAAGCCTCTCGAAATCCCTCCGAGACTCTATCCTGAGTTCGACTCCAGGATAAACCGTGATCGTATGATGCTTTCCAAGCAGGTCGAGCTTCCTGCTCTCATACACTATTCTCCCAGAGAATCTCACCCTTTTCATCAGCGGGTCAACGGCCTTAGATTCCACCTCGACCCCCAAGACCACCTGAATCCTCTCGCTATCGATCTTCCCGCTCGCCCTCTCCTTCTTAAGCTCCCTAGAAGTCCTAGAGTAGAGGATGTCTCCAGCCCTCACGAGCCTGAAGACGTTTATCAGGTCTAGGCTGCTCTCTGGAACCACCTCGACGGATCTCTTCGCGGCGCTCACCCGCTTAACGATCATTTTTAGGGCTTCTCCCAGCTAAACTCGCAAAAGCGTTAAGATAAACCCTAAACAAGTATTTTGAAGCCAGGTTTTTCACGTGGCTTTAGGGAGACTTTGCCGATGATCGAGGTCGCGGTGGCGATAGCAGTAAGCCTGGCCCTAGATTGCCTATCGGCAGCCTTCTGCCTCGGAGCCGGCGGCGAGGATCCCAGAACTTCCCAAGCCCTGCTGACTGCCAGCTTCTTCGGGGCATTTCAGAGCGGGATGATTGTGGCCGGGTGGGTTGGGGGAAGCCTTCTCAGGATCGCGTCTCAGCATGATCACTGGATAGCCTTCATCCTCTTGGCGGCGGCAGGAGCCCATATGATTCGGGAGGCGTTTAGGGGTGATGGTAGGCGATGCCGCTCCTTCACGATTCAGCTCCTATTAGCGCTTTCCATAGCGACGAGCGTAGACGCCCTGGCCGTCGGATTCAGCTTGCCCTTCATGAGGTATCAGGCCACGTGGATCTCAGCCGCCTCAGGCCTCGCATCCTTCACCTTAACCCTGCTAGGTTACTTCCTCGGCTTGAGGGCCAGAACCCTGATCGGGGGCAAGGCGGGAGCAGTCGGAGGAACGATATTGATTCTTCTCGGGCTCAAAATACTCCTAGAGCATTTCGGGCTGCTAATCTAGCCTGGGGAAAGGATCTTAGGAGGCCGAGTTCGATTAGCCTGTGAATGCTTGAAGTGAAGTATGATGAAGCCAGGTGGAGGATTCTCGCGAGGCTGAGGGAAAGGGCCATTAGCCTGATGAAGCCCCTCGTGGCCCACGGCCTGAACCCCATAGTTTACGGGAGCATCGCGAGAGGAGATGTGGATGAGGAAAGCGACGTCGACGTCTTCATACCGTTCACCGCGAGCACGACCATGATCGAGCTCTATCTCGCCGAAGCTGGAATAAGGATCCGCGATCGGGTTCTCGTCCAGGCCACTCCCAGCCACGTTCCCAAAGCCTATCTCGTGATAGATGACTACACCTCGATCTCGCTTCCGCTTCTAAAGATGACGGAGGATGAACTCGGATTTTACAAGCTCGCAGGCCACCTGACCCTAGATGAGGTGGAGAGGGGGCTGAGGGTTCCAGGGATAAACAAGGAGCTTATGCTGATCATCCCGACCGACGAGGGCCATGTCGAGATGCCCGTCGAGAGAAACGTCGAGGAAGCTGCATCAATATTGAGAATCGACCCAAAGATACTTCGGAACAGGGTTAGAGTTCTGAAGAAGAGGAGAGAGCTTGGGAGAACAGGTGTGTATAGGGAGCTGAGTATTCCAGGGGACAAGTCGTTCGAGCAGGTCTTAGATGAGCTCATAGACCGAGATCCAGCTCTAAGGAGAAGGGTGAGAAGCGTAGGCCGATGAAAAATTTAATTTGATCAGCCTGTATCTCGAATGAAGGAAGTTGAGGATACTCCTGATCTCTCCTCCAACGAAGTCCGTGGTGAAGGAGGTCTTAGGGGCTTCAGGGCCTCCGCTAGGTCTAGCTTATCTGGCAGCCGTGGCGAGAGAATGTGGATGGGAGCCGAGGATAGTTGATGGATTAACGGAGAACCCGAGCCAGCAGGAGCTCATAGGCTTGATGAAGGGCTTTCAGCCCGAGGTCGTCGGGCTGACGGCCACGACCGCGGCCATCTACGACGCATATGAGGTGGCTAAGATCGCTAAGGAGGTGAACCCCGAGGTCAAGGTCCTGATTGGTGGCCCGCATGCGACCTTTATGGCCGAGGAGGTTCTCCGCGAATGCCCCTACATCGACGTGGTAGTGAGAGGAGAAGGAGAGGAAACTCTCAGAGAGATCTTGAAGGTATTCGAGAAGGGTGGAAGCCTCAGGGACGTGGCTGGAATCACCTACAGGGAGGAGGAAGCAATCAGGGAGAATCCTCCGAGAAAGCTTATCGAGAACTTAGATGACCTGCCGATCCCAGCCTACGACCTGCTTCCCATGAGCAAATACGTCGTCGATAAGGTGAGGTTTGCGGCCATAATGACCTCGAGGGGATGCCCCTATAACTGCGTCTTCTGCTCATCATCCCTCCAGTTCGGTAAAAGGTGGAGAGCCCACAGCCCCGAGAGGGTCTTAGAAGAACTCAGGATCCTCAGAGAGAAGCATGGAGTCCACGAGATCGAGTTCCTAGACGACACTTTCACCCTCAACATGAAGCACGCTGAAGAGATCTCGAAGAAGATCGTCGAGGAGAAGCTCGACATATCTTGGAGCGCGTCCTCAAGGGTTAACACCTTTAGCAGGAGCCTCGGAGAGAGCCTGAAGCGCGCCGGAGCTCACACGATATACTTTGGGATAGAGTCTGGATCTGAGAGAACCCTGAGGTTCATCGGGAAGGGGATAACGAGGAGGCAGGCGATCGACGCGGTCAAGGCGGCGAAAGATTCAGAGCTAAACGCCCTAGGATCATTCGTCATAGGGTTCCCCTATGAGACCGAGGAGGAGATAAGGGAGACGATAAGGTTCGCGAACAAGGTCGGAGTGGATCTGGCCCAGTTCACGATAGCCACACCCTATCCTGGGACGAGGCTATGGGATGTGGCCTTAAGGAACAAGCTTCTACTGACGAGGAATTGGAGGAAGTTCACGACCGTCGACGTCGTGATGAGGAACCTCTACCTAACCCCCCAAAGGGTGAAGAAGCTTTTCCTACAGGCTTATCTCGCCTTCTACCTTCACCCTAAGAGGGTGCTGCTGGACATCTTCAGGAACAGGTGCTTCATACTCAGGAGAGCGATCCCAGGAGCGATAAGGTTCATCAAGAGAGCTTTCACGGGCTTCTGGGAGTAGCCGTAATACCTTAAAATTATCCGATTAATAGCATGTATGCGGGAAGCTCGAGATGGCCTCAGATGAGAGCGAATATATGCGGAGAATGGCCGACGCCCTTAGAAGCGGGGCCAAGATGCTCGCAGATCAGTGCCCAGTGTGCGGCAATCCCCTCTTCGAGATAAAGGGGCAGATCTGGTGCCTGAAGTGTAATAAGAGGGTGGTTAAGGTCTCGAGCGAGGAAGAGGTGGAGGAAGCCCTCACGACGATAACCTTGACCGAGGCCATGAAGACCCTCACAGCGAAGATAGAGGAGGTGAACCTCATGCTGAAGCGGGCGGCGGACGCGAACGAGGTGAGAAAGCTCACCGAGGCCATGATAAGCCTCCTAGACGCTCTCGAAAAAGCATCCAGGCTCCGAAAAGAGTTCACAAGCATGGAAGAGAAAGAGTGAAAAACTTCACGGCCAACGGAAGAAACTCTAGGATGGTAATAACGAGAGAACGTATAAGACTATATGGAATATGCCTGAGTGAATACCATTAGAATTCATTAAGCCTATAGTGAAAATTCGCGTGAAGAGCTACGGACGCATGGTATAGTCAAAACCTGAGAAAAACTCGTCATCAAGTAGGCAAAAGAATCGTAAAATGCGGTAGAAGGAGAACTTAGGGAAAAGAAATTTGCGGTTTCGCGACTCTCCATGAAGCCTCCACAGCGGTTAGCATTCTGAATAGGAAAAGAACTGGATCAAGGATTTTTTCCAGTGGAAAGAGGGGGGTGCCTTCAAGTTCCTGTGAAAAACCCTTATCACCTTGAAGTGAACGAAAACAGGGAAAAAGGGCCTTTTTGGCAACCGATTTCACAAACTTCTCCACAACTGTGAAAAATCATCATGAACTCTTCAACTTTCTGAAAGCTCCCAGACCCCTCTATTTCCACTGGAAAATCATTTGTCTCAATTATGACTAGGAAGACATTTTCTTTAAAATGAGCTAGAGCACTTCCTCAAAATTTCTAGTGAGCTCAATTCATTATTTCGAGTGCTCTATTACCTTTAGGGGCTACTTCTATGAAAAAGTCAAAAAAGAACGAAAAAGGTAAGGGGCTTCTCCAGTTGAAGTCTAGGGGTGAGAGGGATCCCCTTGAGGAAGTCTTAAAGAGGGCTCTCCAGAGACCAAGGATCTTCAAGAACAGGGAAGTCATGCGGTCTGATTACGTTCCTGACAAACTTCCTCACCGAGATGAGCACATTAGAAGGCTTGGGGAGATCCTGGCACCCGCTCTGGCTCTTTCAAAGCCTAGTAATGTCTTCATCTATGGGAAGACTGGGACTGGGAAGACCGCGGTCGTGAAGTATGTTTTTAAACGCTTCTCGGAGATAGTCGAGAAGGAGGATCTTCCCCTGGCCTTTGCTTATATCAACTGCAGGATAGCTGGAACCGAGTATAGGGTCCTGGCCGAGCTCTGTGAGAGCATAGGGGTTAAGGTTCCCTTCACGGGGCTCTCGAAGGCTGAGGTCTTTTCCAGGCTTAGGAGGGGACTTAAAGAGAGGGAGCTTCTGCTCGTGGCCTGCTTCGACGAGATAGACGCTCTCGTGAAAAGCTATGGAGACAACCTGCTTTATGAGCTTTCTAGGATTAATGAGGGGGCAGAAGGCTACGGTTTCACCATGATAGGAACTTCAAACGACCTCCATTTCAAGGACTACCTAGATCCCAGGGTCCTAAGCAGCCTCAGCGAGGAGGAGCTCGTCTTCCACCCATACACGGCCACCGAGCTAATAGACATCCTGAGCGAGAGGGCCAGGCTCGCCTTCAAGGACGGAGCAGTCCCCCAAAACGTCATAAACCTCTGCGCCGCCCTCGCCGCCGCCGAGCATGGAGACGCTAGGAGGGCCATAGATTTGCTGAGGGTTGCGGCTGAGGTTGCTGAGAGGAATGGGGATGCGGTTGTCGAGGAGAGGCATGTCAGGCTTGCTCAAAACATAATTGAGCGTGGGAGGGTATTCGAAGCGATCTCAACCCTTCCTCTCCACAGCAAGCTCGTCTTAATTTCGCTTCTTCTCCTGACGAAGGGCGGCGTGGCAGATCCGATCTCGGGGATGATCTATCAGACTTACAAGGAGGTTTGCGGCCAGATAGGAATGGAGCCCCTAACCGATCGGAGGATAAGCAGCCTCCTCTCTGAGCTCGACATGCTGGGGGTGATAAAAAGCGACCTCGTTAACATGGGCAGACATGGAAGGACGAGGAAGATAATCTTGCTCACCCCGCCTGACGAGATCGAGGAGGCGATAAGCGGCGACGAGCTTCTCTCAAGCTTATTAAGCTATAAGCCTTCGATCATACGGCGGTAGAGGCTGGAGGGGCTTGCATCGCAGGGGCTTGGCGAAGAAGATAGTGGAGAAAGCCACCCGAAGAGGCTACATAATAACCAGGGAGGCGCTGGAGCTTCTCGAGGAATCTGAAGCACCTCTCGAGATCTTAGAGAAAGCCATGCTCGAGCTTGAGAGAAGTAAATCGGGGTCCGCGCTGATAGATGAAAGTCTTCTAAAGAGCATGATCGAGGTCTCAGGGAGAGAACCTCAGAAGCCTACGTCCATCGAGCGGGCTGACGAACTCGAAGAAGATCTTCTGGTTGAGGTCGATGAGCGCTTCCTGAAGGAGTGGCGAATTCAAGGCTCCTCACAAGAGTTCCGAGAGTATTTCATGGACAGGTATGAGAAGCTTTCAAGAATTCTCAGGAGAAGGCTGGCCGGGGTGATCGACCTCAAGTCCGCTCTCAAGCTCAAGGAAGGCCAAGAAGCATATGTGATCGCCATGCTCTTGGAGAAGAAGGAGTCGAAGAAGGCTTGGATACTCCGCGTGGACGATCCATCCGCTGAAGCCAAGGTGATCTTCCCGAAGAGCAGAACATCTGACGAGAGCTTGGACATGCTTTTGCGGGATGCGGTTTTCGGGATCAAGGTCTCGAAGAGCGGGGAGTCTCTGATGGCCGAAGAGGTGATACTTCCTGAGGTCGCGGCGGAAGATCGGAGGGAGGCGGGCTGCGAGGCATATGCCTGCCTGATCTCGGACATCCATCTCGGGAGCAAACATTTCAGAGTAGACCTTTTCGAGAGCTTCCTAGATTGGATCAATCGGGGAAGGGATCCTGAGGCGAAGAGGCTGAGGTTCTTGGTGATCGCTGGCGACATCGTCGATGGAGTCGGCGTCTACCCGAACCAGCATAAGGAACTCGAGGTGTTCTCAGTCGAGGAACAGATCAGCAGGCTTTCAAGGCTCTTGGGAGAAGTTCCTGAAAACGTGAAGATCATAATCGGGCCTGGAAACCATGACCCGATCCAGAGAGCGCTTCCACAGCCTCCACTCCAAGAGAAGTATAGGAGCATTCTGGAGAGATCTGGAAGAAGGATTATCTTCGTCGGCAATCCAGCTTACGTGAAGCTCTGCGGTAGAAGTTTTCTGATCTATCATGGCCAGGGCCTCGATGACGTGATCCAAAATCTTCCAGGATTCTCGCACAACAATTTGAGGAAGAGTATCGGAAAGCTTCTCGAGGTCTTGCTCAGGCATAGGCATCTTTGCCCAGTTTACGGAGAAAGCACCCCAATCCTCCCCATAAAGGAAGACCTGCTCGTGATAGACAGGGTTCCAAGCATCCTTCACACGGGCCACGTCCACGTCGCATACGCAGGATCATACAAGGGGATAAGGCTGATCAACTCTGGAACCTGGCAGGAGCAGACAAGCTATCAGAGAAGCGTAGGCCTCGAGCCGACGGTCGGCGTAATGGCCCTGATAAATCTCAAAGATCTCTCGATCAAGGTAAGACAGTTCAAATGACATGTCCAATCGATCGAACGCATCGTTCTAATCCATGCGATTAAATGAGCCCTGAACTCCATATATTACATGAAGCTGGATAAGAAGATCCTGATAGTGATCGCTCTGGGGATCGTGGCAGCCCTCTCAACCTCCTATCTCATAGGATCCCTGATAGTAAGCTTCGCAAGTCAGGAAGCCTTAAGAGAAAAAGCGCCCGCCGAGAGCTACATCCAGCCAAGCTTTCTCGTCGGGGAGGTTGCCTCCAAGTCTGTAGCCGTGACGAAGACCGTGACCGCGGCAACGACCATTACGGGCATGCAGGATTATTCTGCGGAGGCCGCGGGAAGGCTTCTGATCAAGACCGCGAACCTCAGATTGGAAGCTGAGGATCCTGAGGCCGCTGCGAACGAGATCTCCACTATAGTTGAGTCTTATGGGGGCTATATCGCGAGGCTCAGCATCTCTGGCGAAGAGAAGAAGTCCGTCGTGATGACCGTGAGGGTTCCAGAAGACTCTTTCTACGATGCCTTGAACGCGATCAGGAGGGTCGGCGAGGTGATAAGCGAGGAGGTGAACGTGAGAGATGTCACCGAGCAGCATGTCGACCTAGAGGCCAGGCTGAGGAACCTGAGAGCGGAGGAGGAGTGGCTTCTCGCAGCCGTGGATAAGGCCAAGTCCGTCCAAGACCTGATCATGATCGAGAAGGAGCTCTGGAGGGTTCGAGGAGAGATAGAGAGGATCGAGGCCCAGCTAAAGAACCTCGAGAGAATGACGGCATACTCAACGATATCCATTTGGATAAAGGCTCCAGAGAAGCCTAAACCTAAGCCATCACCATACCCCGAGATAGATTTCACGCCAGTCCTCGTGGCCGCAGTAACGGCGTTGATTTACATCGCTTATGGCCTGGTTTTCCTAGCGATAGTCGGGATACCCGTCGGCCTGATAGCTTACGCTGGATACACGATCTATCGTAAAACAGTCAAGAAGAGGAAAACCTAACCTTCTCCAAAATATTTTTCGGATGCTCGCCTAACCCGATCGAGAAACTCTCGATCAGTATAGACCCTGATGATTCCATAGATCTTCGAGGTGAATTCGAGAAGCGGAGAAGAATAGTCCACAGGCTTAAGCTCGCCGTAAAAATCCTCGTAAAAGAGTATCTTCCCGCTCTCCTTAAATGGAAGAGACGTGATGTAAGGCGTGTCAATCCAAACCCTATTCTCAGGAACCCTCGCAAGCGAAGCGATCCTCTCCACAACCTCCTCAGGGTCCTCTAGAACCTCCCTCGGAACTTCTTCCTCTTTCAGCCTAAGCTCGAAGGCCACCTTCGGAATCCTCCTACGCTCAATCCTATCTATGATCCACCTCGTCCTCTCATCCGACTTCATGGCGCACCAAATCGTATAATCATCCAAGCTAAGATACTCTCGGACACTTAGCTCAGAAAGCCTCGAAACGTCATCCATAATCCTAGCTCCCGAAAGGAAGAGGATTTGCGCCGCCCTTGCCGTGTGATGGAAGTATATGTTCACGAAGTTCTGGTATCTCGCGAGAGCCATCTCCTCGACTGCTCCGACCGCGTTAACGTTCACCGCGAGCTTCCCGTTCATCAGCCTGCTCCTCAAGATTATCCTCCTCACATCAATCAAGCCATACGGAGCTCCAGTAAAGTAAGCGTCTCTCAGCAGGAAGTCAAGCTTATCCGCGTCAATCGGGCCGCTGATCACGGTCGACTCAGGCGTCTCGCCCTCCAACACCTCTAAGACATCCTTAACGGATACGCCGCATCCCTCGATCGCCTCCGCGAGCTCGTCATCCTCTCTCAAGATCCTCGCGGTCATGAGCTCATGGCTTGACCCAGACTCCTCGAGCAAGGTTTCGAAGAGATGGGAGTAGGGAGCATGGCCTATATCGTGGAGAAGCCCTGCTAGCCTCATGACCTTCCTCCTATAATCGTCGAGCCCGAGGCTCTTAGCAAACTCCCCCGCAAGATACATGCATCCAAGGGAGTGATCGAACCTGCTATGCCTCGCACCAGGGTAAACCAGATAGACGAACGGGAGCTGAGTTATCCTTCTAAGCCTCTGGACCGCATAGGTATCGATGACCCTGAGCTCGTCTCCCGAGACCTCGATATACCCGTGAACGGGATCTTTGATAAGCTTGAACATCCGCCTCAAGATCACGGATGAAGCTATTCGATAAAACCGTATCGCCTCAAGGTCTTCTCAACGATCATAGCGACTTCAGAGAAAACATCGTTCAAGGGCTTTTCCGCGTCCACCCTCACGAGCTCCCCCAGCCCCACATACTCCAGATATTTTCTCCTAACCCTCTCCAAGAAAACCTCATCCTCGAACCTCGTCTTCCGTCTCCTCCTCTTCAGCCGCTTAAGCCCCTCGGATGGGCTCACATCCAAGTATATTCCGAGATCAGGCTTTCTCGCAAACTTGTTAAGCTCCTTAACCCATTTGGAATCCCCTGTGGTGACAGACTGATAGGCGAGGGAGGAATGGAGATACCTATCTGAGACAACTATCACCCCTCTCGCCAGAAGAGGCTTGACGACCTTCTCGAGGTGATGGATCCTATCGGCGGCGAAGAGAAGAGCTTCAAGCCTTGGGTCAACCCCGCTTTCAAGAGCCATGCTTCTTAGGATTCTCCCGAAGAGGCTTCGAGTAGGCTCCATCGTATATCGTGCCTCAATTCCCCGCCTGTTAAGGCTCTCGACGATCATCTTGGCTATCGTGGTCTTCCCCGAGCCATCGATGCCCTCCAAGGCTATTAGGAGGCCGAAGCCCATTCAAGAGATCCTTAAGCGAGCTAGAAGAATAAAAGATCTCCTTTACATATGCCTCTGATCTACCCTATCAAGCCGAATGACGCGGCCGCGAGCTCTCCGATGAAATGAGCAAAAAGAAAAGAAGCGAGAATGGTGAAGATGCGCGGCG
>CAYXHS010000018.1:0-15774 GCA_964465105.1 uncultured Nitrososphaeria archaeon | reverse complement strand
GATCCGAAGAAGTGCGGGCTAGAGTGCATTAGGTTCTGCCCGAAGGTGAGGAGCGGCGTCGAGGTCGTGAAGCAAGGCGAAGACGGCTACCCGATAATCGTGGAAGCTCTATGCATAGGATGCGGAATTTGCGCCGCCAAATGCCCCTTCAAGGCCATAACGATAGTGAATCTTCCTCAGGAGCTCGAATCGGATCTAACTCATCAATATGGACCTAATGCCTTTAGGCTCTATAGGCTGCCCTATCCTGAGCCAGGGTCGGTCATAGGGCTGATAGGTAAGAATGGGACTGGTAAGACTACGGCTCTCCAGATCTTGGCGAGGGTCTTGAAGCCTAATCTCGGAAAGCTTGACGACGACGAGGGCTACGAGGAGGTGGCTAAGCAGTTTAGGGGCACCTTGCTTCAAGACTATTTCTCGAGGATGAGCCGAGGGGAGATTAAGGTCAGCTACAAGCCCCAGTACATCGATAAGATACCGAGAATCGTCAAAGGAAGGGTTGGAGAGATCCTGAAGAAGATAGCTGACCCGAGTAGGCTGAAGAATGTCATAGAGCTGTTTGAGCTTGGGCACCTGCTCGATCGGGAGGTTTCCGCGCTTAGTGGAGGTGAGCTTCAAAGGCTTGCTCTCGCTGCGTGCTTATCCAAGGATGCGAACACCTTCATCATAGATGAGCCTTCAAGCTTCCTAGACATCAGGCAGAGGTTCAGGGCGGCGGCAGCGATAAGATCGATCTTAGGAAGAGATGTTAGGATCTTGGTCTGCGATCACGACCTCGCGGTCCTAGACTACCTCTCCGACAAGGTCTTCGTCCTCTATGGGAGGGCAGGGGTCTTCGGAATAGTCTCAGGGCCCTTCGGGGTGAGAGAGGGGATAAACATCTTCCTAGATGGATACATTCCCTCGGAGAACGTTAGGTTCAGATCTGAGAAGATAGTCTTTCAGGCGAGACCGCCCTCCCAGCTTGAGGTCGTTGAGAGCGGGATGCCGCTTGAGTGGCCCGAGATGACGAAAACCTATGAAGGCTTCAAGCTCGAGGTCAGGAGCGGGAGAATCTATCCTGGAGAGGTCGTCGGGATCCTGGGACCCAACGGGATAGGCAAGACGACGTTCATCAAGCTTCTCGCTGGAATCGAGACAAGCGACGAGGGATACAAGCTCGAGTTCAAATCCGTGAGCTATAAGCCTCAGTATCCGGAGGCGAGGGATGCCGTCGTCGAGCAGGCGCTTAGGGAGGCGGCGGGATCCAAGTTCGATACCGACTTATATTGGGGCGAGCTGATCAAGCCTCTCGGCCTTGAGAGACTTCTAGATCGAAACATGAGAGAGCTTAGCGGCGGAGAGCTTCAGAAGGTTTCAATCGCCGAGACGCTCTCGAGGGATGCCGAGATATATCTTCTCGATGAGCCCAGCGCGTATCTCGATGTCGAGGAGAGATATCTGATAGCGAAGGTCCTGAAGAGGGTTACGAGAGATAAGAGAGCCTACACCTTCCTCGTCGATCATGATCTCATGGTCTTGGACTTCGCCTCGACCAGGCTCATGGTCTTCTCGGGGAACCCTGGAATCCATGGAGTAGCCAATCCTCCGACAGATCTGAGAAGCGGGTTCAACTCCTTCTTGAAGGAGGTTGGAATAACGTTTAGGAGAGATCCTGACACGAAGAGGCCGAGAGCGAATAAGCCTGGCTCCCAGCTCGACAAGCTCCAGAAAGCGGAGGGCGAATACTATTATCTCGCAGCTTGAGAGCTCGCAAGCTTTCGGCACCTATGGGTCGTGAATTATCTTCCTTAATTCGAGTATGTCGTTTATGATGTAGTCTGGTGAGCCTTCGACCTGATCCGAGATCAAGACGGTCTTCATCCCGAGCCTTTTAGCAGGCTCGAGCTCAACCCTCCACCTATCTCCGACATACACTACTTCATCTGGCTTCAGCTTCAGAACTTCGAGTATCTTGAGGTAGCCTGAGGGAGTTGGCTTTGGATCGGCGTCATCGCAGGTTACCAGAACATCAAAGATTCTTGAATCTATTTGGAGAGCCTTGAAGACTTTTTCCGCGAGCCTCCTGCTAGCATTCGTATGACATCCGATCTTTAACCCCATTCGCTTGAATTCCAAAAGCATTTCCAGCATCGAAGGGTTAGGTTTTATCAGCTTCTCGGGAGTAAGCTTCCTAACAAGCCTATCATAGAACATCGACCGTTCTACTCCAAGACTTCTCAGCCCCAAGGTTATGCTTCCGAACTTGAGCCTAAGCTCTTGGACAAGCTTCTCGGCTTCCTGAGAGCTTATGGATAAGATCTCTGCGATGGTATCTCGTATTCCGTCAATAAGTTGCCTCACATAGCTCTCGGATTTGTAGAGCGTTCCATCGAGATCGAAGATAACTGCTTTGATTTTCAAGTGCATAAAGTCGTTCCCAAGGCATTCTTTAAATATTCAGCTCTCAAAGGAGGAGATGAACCGCTGCGGATAACTTATCAGAAGGCGATTCTAGAAATCTATTGGGAGGGCTTTTCTCTAATGGCCGTTGAAGCCGCGGCGATCAGCTCGATGGATCCGATCCTTAGAGCGGTCGTGACGATAGGCGTCTTGGTATTCTTCGCGAAGATATTTGCAAGTGTCTTCTCGAGCATGAAGCTTCCAGCGGTGATAGGCGAGCTTCTCGCGGGAGTCGTCTTCGGGCCCTATGCGCTAGGCTCAGGGATAATAATCTTCGGAGAGCCCCTAGTCATTCTCAACGAGTATGTTGATGCTTTCGCGGAGATAGGGGCGATAATGCTTCTCTTCTCGATGGGGCTTGAGATGGGCTTAACGAGCTTTAAGGAGACTGGGATATGGGCGGTCTTGGTCGCGGTTATGGGAGCGTTGGTTCCCTTCGTGATAGGCTATGAGTTCTATAAGTTCTTAGGTCTACCAGAGACCACGGCTCTCTTCATCGGAGCGGTGATGGTCGCGACGAGCCTCGCGATCTCGGTGAGGGTCCTAGAGGATCTCGACCTTCTCAGGACTAGTGAGGGAAACCTGCTGGTCAACGCCGCCGTAATAGATGATATTCTAGGTGTCGCGATCCTGGCGATCGTAACCTCGATCATAACCCATGGGCAGATCGGCGTTCAGGACATAATCAAGACGATAGTGCTCTTCTTCGTGATATGGCTGGCGATGATAGGGATAGGGGCATACGTTCTCCCTAGGATGATCGAGAGATTCATGGCCCTGGAAGCAGAGGGAGCGGTCGAGGCGGCAGCGATAACCTCAGCGTTCATCCTAGCAGCCATGGCTGGAAGCCTAGGGCTCTCGCCCATAATCGGGGCTTATGCCGCTGGGATGGCCATCGCCGAGTCTAAGGCTCTCCGCCACATAAAGGAGTTTACCAGGCACATCAACATGATCTTCAGCCCGATATTCTTCACCGTGGTTGGAGCGAAGATGAACCTGGGATTGGTCACGGGAGACGTTGTCATGGGAATCCTGCTGATGACTGGGCTGGCGGTGTCAAGCAAGTTCGTCGGATGCTTCAGCGCGGCCATGCTTAAGCTCAAGAACCTTCTCGGAAGCGCGAGAATAGGGGTTGGAATGATCCCGAGAGGAGAGCTTGGGCTGATCATAGCGAACCTAGCGCTCAGCCGAGGAGTCGTCGGAGAGGCAATATACGTCGAGGTCGTCTGGATGGTGATCTTGACATCCCTGATAGCGCCCGTCATCCTGTCCAGAATGTATTACATGAAACCTGAGGAAGCCGTTGAAGCTGAAAAGCCTCCCGTCTCCCCGGTTCCACCTCCTCCAAAGCCAGAGCTGGAAGAGGCTCCAGAAGAAGAGGGCATAAGTTAATATTTTGGGCATCGAGCTCTGCTTTGACAAAGATGACTTGGTATCATCTGCTCTTGGACTTCTATGGGTGTGATCTAGGCGCCTTGAACAGAGAGGAAGTTCTGAAGAAAGCATTCGAGGAGCTCTCAAGGCTCATGGACCTGCAGATTATCGCTGGACCAATTATAGTTCGCTATGTCGGGAGGGAGGGCAGCCCAAGCGGCGAGGGCCTTTCTGGCTTCATGATAGTTGCGGAAAGCCATGTCTCCATACACACGGACATCAGGACGGGATATGCTTCGATAGATGTCTACTCCTGCAAGAAGTTTGATTCTCAGCTTGTTGAAGAATATCTGGTCAAAGCCTTTAAGCCTCAGACGGTCAGAAGGAAAATGATCTTGAGAGGAGCCTTAAAGAAGGAGGCCGAGCAGCCAGCCATCGAGTAACCTAGGGAAATCTTAATCTTCTTTTCAGCTCGATGTTTAGGGGGCTAGGATGGTCAAGGGCAAGTATCTCGTGAGGTGCAGGGTTTGTGGAAAATCCTTCGAGAGCTATGAAGAGCATGCGGAGCACGTTTTCTCCGAGCATCCTAAAGATCTTTGGGCGAGATTCAGGCCCGAGATCATCAAAGAGGAGTAAATATATCCTAGGCGAGAAGGGTTAAGGTGATGGCTGAGAAGCGGGATGATGAGACCATTCTGCTTTCAGGTCAAAGGGTCCGCAAAGACGATGTGAGACTTGAGGCATGCGGCATGATAGATGAATTATCCTCCATACTTGGGGTCGTGAGAGCGTTCCTAAGAGATGGAGATGAAGTCTCAGAAGCTCTTCTTAAGATCCAGGAGCATCTATTCATTTTAGGATCCCAGATCTCTGCCCTCGGCTCAGAGAGAAGCTGCCAGAAAATTGAGGAGACTCACGTGAAGTATCTGGATGATCTCATCCGCGAATACGAGAAAAAGCTTCCCAAGCTTGCTCACTTCATTTATCCTGGAGGCGCTCCTGCTGGAGCTTTACTCCACCTGGCGAGGGCGGTTGCTAGGAGGGTGGAGAGGATGTTGGTGGCTCTTTCGAGGAGGTTTCAGCTTGATCTCATCGTCATAACCTATGCGAATAAGCTGTCGAAAGCCTTGTTCCTTTTGGCCAGATATGTGAACCTCAGGGAGGGGTTTGAGGAGAAAGCTTGGATAAGATCTTAATAGGATGCTGCCTCATGGTTATTGGAGGCTGCGTTTAAGGGTGAGCGAGGAGCTAAGAGAATACTCCAAGCTTCTTGAGAGGGTTTTAGCCAGGTTCCCAGAGCTTAGCAAAGAAGAGCTTGAGGCCATGGTCGAGGCAAAGCTGAGAGGCTCTAAGCTGTTGAACAGAGTTGGAGCCTTGCTCTTGGTGGCTGAGGAGCTCGGAGCCTTTAAGGAGGCTGAGGAGAAAGCTGAGCAAGCGGAGATACGGACCTATACCAAGCTCGGAAACCTCGTTCCAGGTCTCAGGGATGTCTCGGTTAGGGGAACGATCTACGCTCTCTCTGGCCCCATCGAGGTTAAAGATCATAGGATCATGAGGCTTAAGATCGGCGATGATACGGGCTCGGTTGATGTGATAATTTGGGATGAGAGAGCCGATGAGGCGGCTTCCATGAACCTTAAGCTCGGAGATCAGATCGCGATCCTTCACGGCTACACTCGAGAGAGAATAGAGACGGGTAGGCCTGAGCTTCATGTCGGGAGAGGCGGCCTGATAGCTAAGCTTGAGGCTGAGGGACCTGATCCGAGAAGCTTCTATCTAGACTTGGGGGAGGCTCTTGAAGCTGGTGATGGAGTCTATGATGTGAAGGCCGTGGTCCTCGATCCGGGGGAGGAGAGGAGGATAAGCACGAGGTATGGGGAGGCGGATGTCAGGGAGATCAGGCTGATCGGGGAAGCTGGGGGAGTAAGATTAACTGTTTGGAGGGAAAGGGTTGAGGATTTCAAGGACCTGAAGCTGGGAGAGACGATCTACTTGACCGATGTGAGGATCGAGGGGGTGCGCGCATCTCTGACCCCAAGGAGCATATTGGCTATTCGAGAGAAGCCCTCAGAAGAGTCGCTTAGGATGATAGAGGGGAGAAAGATCAGGAACCTGATCGTAAGGGTCTTGGATGTCGTGGAGGTGGCTGCGGGAGCGATCTTAATCGCCACCGATGGGGAGCAGATATTGAGGGTTCAGTTGCCTTTCAAGGAGGTTAAACCTGGAGACCACCTGTTGGTAAAAGAGGCGATAAGGGAGTCGAGGAGAGGTAAGATCAGGCTTCTATGCGGAGAAGAGGATATCGAGAAGGTGGAGCCGGAGGAGGAGATCAGGCCTCCGAGCAGGCTGGTCAAGCTCGCGGACATCTCATCTGGGAGGAAGACTGATCTGGTCGACGTGATCGTTGAGGGGGTTCTATACACGAAGACCCAGCTGATAAGGGTGAGGACTAGGTTCGGCGAGGTCGAGAAGGTAGGGTTCTGGATTAGGGATGGTGAGGCGGCGGTTCAAGGTTCTGCTTGGAGAGCTAAAGCTGAAGAGATCGCAAGGATAGAGGAGGGCGCAAGAGTTAGGTTGAAATGGGTAAGTGTTCGGATGAACGTTTTCGGAGAGCCTGAGATCCAGCTGGATAACGAGTCGATAATCGAGGTTTTGGAGGGGGCTGAGCAGGAGGCTTCAGGTGGTTCTGGAAAGTAGGCTTTCAACGACCTCAACGAATCCTTCTCCATCCTCTCGGCTGGCTACGTAATCCGCCATCTTTTTGAGAAGCGGGTCAGCATCTGCCACGACAGCCCTGAAGTCCGCAAGCTCTAGAAGCTCCAGATCCACTTCGGAGTCCCCGACCGCTGCGATGAAGCCCTCAATCCCAAGAAGCCTCAATGCTTCCCTCACGCCGACCGCTTTATCGATTCCCTGGGGGAGGAGGATTATCGTCCCCTTGTTGTCTCGCAGGGCCGCTTTTATTCCGAGCCTCATCAGCTCAGCCTTCACCGTATCGATGTATTCTGACCTAAACGCTATGGTGTTCTCCTTCTCCTCCACGAATGGGAGGACCTTAAGCCTCTTAACCATCAGCCTCCAAGCATCGCTGGCGAGACATCTACAATCTCCCGTCTTAGGAAGATATACTGTGAGACCAGCCTCAGCAACCCACGCATCGAATAACCCCTTCAGATCCGCTCTCCGCATGAGGTATCTTCTATCTCTTCCAGTCGCCAGTATCAGCGTCCAGCCGCGGTCCTTCAAGGAGATCAGCGCCCTCTTGACCTCTGGCTTTAGGAGATCTTCCCCGCCTCTCGTTAGGGTTCCATCTAGGTCCGCTACTAGGATCCTACTCCACCTCAACTTCTATTCCCCTAGAGTAGAACCCTTTCGCTATCTTCGCCGTGAGCCACCTGAGCTTCCTGACGTTCATTATTGGGAGGCTTAACACAACCTCGATCTTATCCTCCTTTTCCCCTATCGATAGTAGCTCTGGCTCTCCGAAGAGCTCCGGCTTTATTTCGCTTAAGACTCCCATGACCGCTTCCTCGACCTTGTCCAACTTCATCTTAGGGATGGTGAGCTTGAGCTCAACGTATCTTACGAGCGACTGGCTCTTGTTTACTATCGGGTTTCTCAGGAAGTATGAGTTCGGGACTATGACGAGGTCTCCCTCATAGGTTATTATCTCAGTATCCATGCCCCCTATCGACTTCACCGTCCCCTCAATCTCTCCAACCCTTATCCAATCGTTCTCCTTGAACGGCCTCCTGGTGGCGAGATAGAGCTCTGCAGCCAGGTTCAACACTATGTCCCTCATGCTTACGAGAAGAAATATCAGGACGGCGGCGATTATCACCGAGATCGCCATCACATCTAGGCTCAAAACGCTTATGGCCGTCGCCACTCCCATGAAGATTATGAAGTAGCGGACGATCTCAGCCAGCTTTTTGGCGAAGCCGGCTCCGAACTTGGAGAGAGCTCGCTCCAAGCTTATGCGAGCATATCTGCTTAGGAAATAGGTGAGGATCAGGACTGCGGCAGCTATGAGAACCCTTAGGAGAAGATCGTTTAGGGCTGGATCCATCTCAATCATCTTCTAACCACCTTCCTGGCCACCTTTAACATTTTATCTATGCTCTTCTCGGATCCTATTAGGTAAAGTCTTCCGCCGAGGTCCGCCTCATTCAGGGAGGATGTGATCTCCCCAGATTGGGAGACGAAGATCGCGGAGAGGTCGCTGCTTTGATCTAGGGTTCTCTTAAGCTCGAGGAGAAGCCGCTCATCGGAGATCTTTATCGAGGCCACGAGGACGTTGTTCCTCGGAGATCTGTATAGGATGTTGGCCGAGGCGCCTAGGATCTCGGAAAGCTCTATCGGTATGATGCTGTGAGGGTTTATGATGTAGGTTATACCTTCTTTTAGGAAGATCTCCTGGTTCAGCGGATTGTTTAGAATGGAGATAACAAGCGGAACCGCGCTCTCCCTGGCGGTTTTACAATATCTTAGGTTAAGGGAGTCGCTTTCGGTCGCCGATATGACTGCATCGAGTATGCTCGCATTCCCTTTGATGTAGCCTTCCACCTCGTTTATCTCCTGGAGGATTACCTCGGCGAAGGGAAATGTCTTGGAGAGAACTTCAACCTTCTCGCTCGTGAACTCGATTATTATCAGCTTTCCCTCAGGGTCTATCTCCCTGATGGCGTTTGCCGCGAAGTACGCTTGATGTCCTCCTCCTATAAGCAGGGTTCTCAAGCAAACCCCCTACCCGACTCCAATCCTAAATCTATTGCCCTAACCCCTCTTAGATATTTCTCAACCCACTTCGGGTCAGCTTTATGATCTCTTATCGCCCTCCTGAGTATAGCTCCAGCGACCTCGTAAGCCATATCAGTTAAGGCGTGAAGAGGCTTCATGTCATGATCCTTGTATCCGATATCTCTTTCCACGATTCTCGCTCCGAGCTTGTGGAAGTCTATTAGGAGGCCGACATCGACTCCCCAGCCTCGCTCGAACTCCACCTTGTAGAAGAGGGTTCGGAGGCCAGCGATCTCCCCGCTTAGAGGCTGCTTGAACCTCGCCAGATCAGGATAAAACATTCTCAGAAGAGGCTTCGCGACCAGCTCCGTAACCCTTCCCGCCGCCCGCTCAAAGCATCCTTTAACGAACTCCGCCTCCCCGTTGATGATGGGCTCCGCTAGCTTCTCGATGAACTCTGGAGTCATGTTCCTGATGTCTATGTCGAGATATACTAGCACGTCTCCGGTCGCGAGGTATGCTCCATCTCTCATCGCAACCCCCTTCCCAGGATAAACTAGGTCGCTTTGAACTATGACCTTCGCGCCCTCCCGCTCCGCGATCTCAAGCGTCCTATCCCTGCTTCCGCCATCGACCACGATGACCTCCCGCACGTTCCTCGCCTTGAACGCCGTCCTAACGGCCCTCTTGACGTGATGCTCCCTATTCTTCGTCGGAAATATTACCGAAACCTCCATCTACACGATCCTAGGAGCGGCAGTATATAAGTTGAGAGCAGCAAACAGAGCCTCGCGATAGTTGCGGAAAAATTAAATCAATCCGAGGTAAATTAAGGAGTTATGGAGAAGATTCTTCTAACCACAACCCCCAGCATACCAGGGCGTAAAATCAAGAAGGTTCTAGGCATAGTTCATGGAATGACCGCGAGGACTAGAGGTGTAGGAGGAAAGTTTTTGGCAGGCATTCAGTCGGTCTTCGGAGGAGAGGTAAGCACCTTCACAAAAGAACTTGAGAAAGCAAAACAAGAAGCTCTAGATAGAATGGTTCAAGAAGCCGTAAAGCTCGGCGCCGACGCCGTAATAGGAATAGACTTCGAGACGACAGAAGTTTTTGAAGCAGTAGTTCTAGTATCCGCACATGGCACAGCAGTCAAAGTAGAGCCAGAAGACAAACCCTAGCAAAGCACATTCCCACTCAAGCAAAAACGTCAGCCCTTTCTAGAATCTCCATTATCAAGAAGATCAGATTCGCACCAAAAGTTGTAGGGCCGCGGCTGGGATTCGAACCCAGGCATCCGGCTCCACAGGCCGGAAGGCTAACCGCTACCTCACCGCGGCCAGTTTGTCTGGTGTTTATGTTGTTTCTTGTTATTTTTAGGCTTATTTCTCGGGTTTGGGGGTGTTAAGCCTTTTATAGGCTGGCTTCCTCTCTTAGTTATGACCGCTGAATCTGAGCTGTATAATGATAGGATGACTAATGGGATTATTGGGCCTAATGTCAGGATGCTTGGGCCCGTTGCGGATGGAGGCAAGATAACCTTTCTCACCGCCCCTGGATGCTGGGGCCCGATGATAACCCCTACCCTTAGGGGAGGGCATGAGGTCAATATACCGGTTGCGGTTGAGGGGGCTGAGGTTGGAGATGCCATAGTTATAGAGGTTCAGAGCATTAAGGTTCTTTCTAAGGCTGCTTCCTCGGGCGTGGATACGGCTAGGGAGGGAAGCTTTGTCGGAGACCCCTATGTGGCTAAGAAGTGCCCTTCATGCAGAGAGCCTTGGCCCGAGTTTGAGGTAAAGGGAATTGGAGAGGATGCTGTGAGATGCAAGAGATGTGGGGCTCCAGCCTCCCCATTCAAGATGATTAACGGCTACACGATGGTCTTCGACCACGAGAAGGGGATCGGGCTGACTGTCGACTCCAAGAACGCGGAGAACATAGCTAGGAAGGCTTGGGAATGGCATTCTCTCCCCAAGAACTCCAAGCAGGTTCCAATACTCGTTTTCGGCAAGGCTGACATCGTCGGAGTTCCCTCGAGGATGATCCCCTTCTTGGGCCAGCTCGGAACCATTCCAGCGATCGACATACCAGACTCGCATAATGCTGGAGACTTCGGAAGCTTTCTCGTTGATGCTCCACACCCCTACGCCATAACCAAGGAGGATTATGAGACCAAGCTAACCGATGGACACCTAGATGTAGACTCCGTTAAAGCTGGCTCGATAGTGATAGCTCCCGTGAAGGTTAAGGGAGGAGGAGTATATGCAGGGGATGCTCACGCGATGCAGGGCGATGGAGAGGTTGCAGGCCATACAACCGATGTGACCGCCGAGTCGACGATGAAGGTCTCAGTCGTTAAGGGCTTGAAGCTCGAAGGCCCCATACTCCTTCCACCAGAGGAGGATCTTCCACCTCTCGCCAAACCCTGGAGAAAAGACGAGTGGGAGAATGTGAGAAACCTCGCCAAGAAATATGGGATCGAGGTGGAGCCGCTGGCCCCAGTTCAAGTGATAGGCTCAGGGCCGACCATAAACGACGCCGCGTCAAAGGGCTTTGAGCGGGCTGCAAAGCTCTTCGGGATGACGGTCGAAGAGGTGAAGAACAGGGTTACCATAAGCGGCGCGGTTGAGATAGGTAGGCTGCCTGGAATAGTTCAGGTCTCGATGCAGGTTCCGCTGAGAATCCTAGAAAAACTGGGAATAGATGAGATAGTCGTCAAGCATTATGGCCTCAAATTCTAGAAGCATGTAAACGCGTTTCATCTCCCTTATTTTTATTCAAGACCGCTTGGGTTTCGAGAAAGCTATTTTAGCGGCTGGCGATCGATAATCCTTGAGCCATCTTGGAAGAACTCGTTCAATTCTTCCTCATGGTAGTTCTCATCTCGGCTTCAGGGGCTCTCGCTCCAGGCCCCCTCCTCGTCGCCACGATGAACGTTTCCCTTAAGGCTGGCAGGTATGCGGGCTTCATGGCGGCCTTTGGGCACATGGTATTCGAGCTTCCGCTGGTGATCGCGATAAGCTTCGGGATATGGGGGTTCATCAACGATCCGACGGTTAGCTTCAGCATAGGGTTGATAGGAGCGATAGCCCTAATCCTTTTTGGATTACTTCAAGCGAGATCATCCCTTAAGTCTATCTCGGCGGGAGATGAGGCGGCTAAGGAGGATCCTCAGGCAAGGCTAGTTCTCAGGAAAGGAGGGCTTTCAGCCGCCTTCTTGGTGGGCTTGCTCTTCACGGGGCTGAACCCATACTTCTTGACCTGGTGGTTCACGGTTGGGCTAACGCTGATATCCGAGGCCATCAAGATCGGAGCCATCATGGGAGTCTTCCTAATGTTCATCTTCCACATCTGGCTAGACTACGCCTGGCTCGGAGCAGCAGGCTACGCGACCGCGACAGGCGCCAGCTTCCTTAAGCCCCGCCAGATAAGCATTCTATCCCTAGCCCTAGCTTTGGCGGTGGCCGTCTTCGGGGTCCTGCTTCTCCTCCACACCTTCGGGCTTGTCTAGGTTTTGGAGGCGATCTCCTTGTTTGAATATTATCTCATGTTGATCGGCTTCACCTTCACCATAACGACCCTAGCCTATCTTATTCTCTACCGAAAGGCCGTATCGGAGATCAGCGGGAGAAGCGGCTTAACCGCGATCGAGGAGATCCGCCTGGACGAGGAAAAGCTCGACAGGTTGAGAAAGGCTTTATCGGGGGAAAAGCTTGACATCGAGTCGCTGCTTGAGGAATTAAAGGAGATAAGGCGGCAAGCTGAAGTAGTTCTCGATGAGGAGCGAGGAGGTTTTGAGGGCGAGGGAGGCAGCGATAAAGGAAGTTCTTAAGGAGATCAAAGACGGAATGGTGATAGGATATGGCTCTGGAACAACCGTCGCTCAGCTAACATCCCAGCTGAAGAACTTGATAGAGGAGAAAGATCTGAAGGTGCGCTTCATCCCATCATCCCTCCAATCAACCGACCTTCTCATCTCCCATGGCCTCAAGATGGCGAACCTGAGCGAGTTTCCCGAGCCGGATCTCGTCATCGACAGCTTCGATCAAGCCGATCTTGATGGAAACGTGATCAAGGGGGGAGGAGGAGCACTTCTCAGGGAGAAGGTTTTGATCCAAGCTGCGAAGAGGGTGGTCTTGATCGGCGATCACCTGAAGCTTAAGGAGAAAATGGATTTCCCAATCCCGATAGAGGTTCTCCAATACGCTTACCCGCATGTCGAAAACGTCTTGCGGTCATGGGGACTTAGGGTCGAGCCCAGGACATGCAAAGGCAAGATGGGGCCGCTTATAACGGATAATGGAAACCTTCTGGCAGACGTTCATGCTGGAAGAATAGAGGAACCTGAGGAACTCAATACAAGGTTAAGGATGGTCGCAGGAATCCTCGAGACTGGAATCTTCCTGAAACCCGCGAACCTGATAATAATAGGGTACCCTGATGGAAACGTTAAGCGGCTTGAAGTCGATAGGAGGAGAATGGTTCGTGGAGGCGGGGTTGATTAACCCCTCAAAATGCTCAGGTGGCTTAAACTATTTTAAGGTTGAGAGCTTCCTAGTTTCGGGATCAAGCTGGAAGCCTCCGAGAGACTCAAGGTCGCCATAGGAAAGGGCTTGAAGGAAATTCTGAGCGCGATGTTAGGGCCTAATGGGCTACGCTCACTCAGATATCACCTAGAGCGAAAGCTCGGGGAAAACATGTATGACGTCTTCTACGATAATCCATGCAGATTCTATAGAGGGCTGAAAGGCTTTCTCGGCTTTGGCGCTGAACCCTTGATGAGGCTGATAGCCCGCAGGCTCATCGAGGAGGGATATATCCAAGGTTTAACCCCCCAAAAACTCCTAGAGCTCTTAAACAATTGCGATGAATCTTCCGAGGCCGTAATCAGGTCCTCTTTCAAGATCCCTTCGAGAAGAAAGTTGTAGACGAGAAATGAGAACTATAACAGTCATCACATAGACAAACAAATCCCTGGTAGGGGTTTAACGCTTAAGGCATCCCAATATCTTAAGAGAAGAGCCTCACGAGAGCATGAGGTTCATAGAATTGATTATGGAAGCTGAGAAGAAAGCAAAAGGAGGCTGGGGTTATAATGGACCATGACTTTCAGATGACATCTTTCAAACCATCACTAAAAAGGGGAAATGTTTATATCTCCACCCACCCCCAGATAAGGGGTCGGTATGGATATAGCGTTAATTTCGATGGCAATTATCTCGGTTGTAGTTATCGTTTTCCTCCTATACTTCGTATCCGTGTATAATAGGCTCTACAGGCTTAAGAACTCGGCCTCGGCCACGCTTGGCCAAGTAAGGGTGGCCTTAAAGAAGAGGCTTGACATGATAGAACAGCTTCTCGACGCGGTTAAGAGCTACGCTGAATTCGAGAGAGAAACTTTTGAGAAGATAACGAGCTTGAGGGCGGCGGTCTTTAAGGAGGCTGCAGGCAATCTAAGCGATGTTGACCGCGAGTCGAGAAAGATCCTTGGGGCCATAATGGCCGTAGCAGAAAGTTATCCAGAACTGAAGACCTCTGAAACCGTTTCTAAACTTATGGAATCTATTGGGAGCATTGAGGATGAAATCGCGCGGCACAGATATACCTACAATAACATCGTTCAGGAGTATAACATCATGCTGGATACCGTGCCTTCAAAATTCATAGCCTCCATGCAGGGCATGGCGAAAATGGAGTATCTCAAGTTCGAGGAGGAAGTCGAGCGGCGACCTGAGATCAGGTTTTAGGGTGGAGTTATGAGCGAGACCAAGCAGTTAGCGATCGTACTTACCTCCGTAATTGCTATAGGAATTATAGGTCTAGGCTTAGCCCAGTACATTCCCAGCATCTTGGTAGGCGACGTCGTTGTCAAAGAATACCACGCGACATTCTATCTCAACGGCACACTTGTAGAGGACTACATCTACGAGGTCAAGGAGCCGAACAAGTACAGGATGCTCTACAGGGTGTGGGATGCTCCAGTATCGCTTAGCAATCTCAACCAGCCTTACATCGAGGTTTTAGATGTAAAGACACCGGAGGGCTCTGTAGGATACGTTAAAGACTATAAGGGCAGGGTGTGGGCGTCCTCTCATATTGAGGAGATAGGGGGTCTAGCGGAACTCAATGAGGTGGGATGCTTTAACCCTAACAAGTTCGATGCAGGCGTATATGAAGTCAGGTATGTTTTCCGCGTTCATCCACCCGTTGAGTGTGATGGAAAGCTGTGCCACGTCAACTTGAAGCTCGCCGATAAACATCTACCCTATCTTAATGTTGCCTTAACTCTGGAGGATAATGGATTGATCGAGGAGGTGTATCCGCATCCCCCGAACCTGAAGATCGCTAGAGATGGATGGACGGAGATAAGTGGGAGCAGTTGGAGCGATGAACTCCTCGAGGTGGAACTTCTCCTTAAGCCAGATGTCCTAAAAACTCTAGACGGCTTCATAAAAGAAGTTGATGACGTGAAATCGAAAACCGCTCAAGCCAACGTGTCATATCAGATTCAATATCTGCTCGCAGAAGGTCTTATGAACCTTGTCAGAATCTTGGTTATGGCGTTTCCCTTCATCCTGTTATTTCTATACATAAAACATGGCAGGGAGAAGAGCTTCATCGTCCCAGCTTACTTGAGCTACGTGCCTAACCGAGATAGGAAACCTTGGATTGTAAATCTCGTGTTCAAAAGCGATGCCCTCGATTTTGATGAGGACGGATTTTACGCCACCCTTCTCGACCTCCATAGGAGAAGGAAGATCAGAATAGAACCTCGGGATGAAAGGCTCATCATCCGAATTCTAGATGAAGACCCTGAGGGCCTCGACGTATACGAGAAACGTGTTCTTAAGGTTCTCAAAAGCCTCTCCCGAGAAAACGTTCTGGACACGGAAATGCTCGACGACTTGATAGATGAGATCAAAGGCGACAGAAAGAGAGCAGCTAAATTAGCCAAGGATATTCGATGGGTGATCAAAGCTCCAAGCCGCAGGCCCGCGCTAAGCCTGATCGTGAGTGGTAGGAGAAGGATCGCCCCGTTCACGCTGCTCGCGGCCACGCTATTTTTCGTCTCTTTGGCCTTCACGCAAATATTCTCATATTTTCCCTCGATAACAGCTCAAATCCTCATGGGATCGATGACGTTCTTGATCCAATCTTTGGTCGCCGTCGCCGCTCCATCAACCCTCTTCGGGAGATGGAGGGGATCGACGTATAGGGAGA
>CAYXHS010000017.1:0-16112 GCA_964465105.1 uncultured Nitrososphaeria archaeon | reverse complement strand
CGCGACCTCCCGCGTGCAAGGCGGGCGATCTCCCACTGATCTACCGGCCCCTCCTTATGGTTTCGGCTTTTTCGGATTTTTATCCATTATCCTTCTGTTTAGGAGGGGAGGCTTAGGATTCCTAGGATTATTAGGATTGTGAGCAGGGATATGGTGATCGCCGCGAATATCGGTGGGGCTGATAGGATCGCTGAGGATCCTTCGACTAGGTAGTATAGGAGGATTCCCAGGGCTGAGATTATGAGCAGCTTCAGGGCTATGCTTGAGGCTTTCCTAGCTTTAGAGCTCATCTTCGCGAGATTACTGATAGGCGGAGGTTTTATAGGTTCCGCTATCTCTCCTCTAGGCTGAGGCATGTATGAGGTTTTGATCATAGGTGGAGGGCCTGCGGGGCTTACGGCGGCGCTTTACGCTTCTAGGCAGGGGCTGAAGACCATCGTGATAACGATCGACGTCGGAGGCCAGCTTTTAATGAGCCCTAGGATAGAAAATTTTCCAGCAACTCCACCTCTCTCAGGATTCGAGCTAGCGAACGGGATCCTCGAGCAAGTTAAGGAGTTTGGAGCTGAGCTGATCTATGATGAGGTGATCGGGATAGAGGAGGCTGGCGAGGGGTTCAGGGTGCGGACGAAGGGCGGTGGAGAATATGAGGCTAAGACAGTTATCCTCGCGGTTGGAAAGAGGCCGAGAAAATTGAACGCTCCAGGCGAGGACAAGTTCTCGGGAAAGGGGGTGAGCTACTGCGCCGTATGCGATGCGCCTCTCTATCGCGGCAAAAGGACTGCGGTGATAGGGTGGGGTGAGCCCGCGTATGAGGCTGCGACGATCCTGAGGAAACATGATAATGAGGTTTATGTGATTCACTCTGGGAAGATTCATGCTGGCAGCGAGCTCTTGGAGAAGCTTAGGGAAATCGGGGCGAAGGTGATCAGCGAGGTCAAGGTCGAGGAGATACGGGGAGATCTTGTGGTCAGGAAGCTCGTCCTGAGAAGGCTTAAGGATGGAGGAGTTGAGGAGCTCGAGGTCGATGGGGTGTTCATCGAGCTAGGCTATATAGCGGATACGAGCTGGCTGAAAGGCTTCGTCGAGCTTAATGAAAACGGCGAGATAATTACAGACAAACTTGGGAGAACGAGCAGGAAAGGAGTTTTCGCCGCTGGAGACGCAACCGACATGCCCTACAAGCAGGCGGTCATAGCAGCTGCTCAAGGAGCAATCGCGGCGCTCTCAGCCAGCAATTATCTCAGGTCGCTTCTAGGGAAGCCTGAGGTAAGGTCTGATTGGCGGAAGCTTGCGGAGTGATGTAAGACTTTAAAGATGCTTGGGGATGATTGAGCTAGTCTTGAAAGCTGTCGTGGCGGATGGGCTCGTGAAAAGGTTCGGGTCGCTTGAGGTGTTGAGAGGCATATCCTTTGAGGTTGAGGAGTCGGAGATATTTGGGCTCATCGGGCCGAACGGCGCTGGAAAGACCACGACCCTGCGGATACTCGCGACGATCCTAAAGCCCGATCTGGGCGACGCCTGGATTATGGGGCATAGCGTGAAGGATGAGGCAGGTGAGGTCAGGAGAAATATAGCATATCTTCCTGAGGATGCGGGAGTTTACCGCCATCTAACTGGGCTGGAGTTTCTGAGGTTTATGGCTGGGGTCTATGGGAGGGATCGGAGATGCGTTGAGGATGGGATCAGGATCTCTGGACTTGGTGAAGCTCTTAGAAGCCCTATGGGATCTTACAGCAAGGGGATGAAGCGGAGAATAATCTTGGCATCGATCCTGATGGTTAAGCCTAGGGTCGCGATACTCGATGAGCCCACCTCAGGCCTAGACGTGAAGCACGCCGTCCACATCAGGAAGACGATAAAGGAGTTCGTCAAAGAAAACAGGTCGGCGGCGATAATCTCAAGCCATAACATGCTCGAGGTGGAGTATCTCTGCGATAGGGTCGCGTTCATAGACCGCGGAAGGGTTATCGCTGAGGGCAGGCCCGAGGAGCTTAGAGAAACTCATGATGCCAAGAACCTCGAGGAGGTCTTCGTTAAGCTCGTGGAGGTGGGCTGAATGCTCCGCCACCTTCTAAGAAAGGAAGTCAAGGAGCTCCTGATGGAGAAAAGCATCCTCATAGGAGCGATCATAATACCCCTGATAATCTTCCCGATAATGGGAGCCTTAACCGGTCTGGGAGTCGGCGCGGCGATGGAAAAGACCATGGGGAGAATACCAGTGGGCTTCGCCGACCTAGACGGGACGAACCTAACCATGAACGTTCTCCCGAAGCTCATGAAGAAGGAGGGAATCGAGGCGGTTAGAGTTAATTGCCTGGATTTAAGTGGGTGTATTAAGGCGGCGACGATAAGTGACCTGAAGTTCATGATAATAATTCCGAAAGGGTTTACTCGAAACTTCACAGCAGGCTTGCAGAGCCGAATCGAGACAATCTATTCGATTCGATCCCTAACCCTATCTGATCTAATGCTTAGCGGAAAGCTCTCAGACTCGATGATCGAGGTCTTCAGATCTCTCGCGGAGAAGCTCCATGGGAAGGAGGTTAACCCGAAGTTCTTCGAGAAACCCGTCATCGAGGATTCTCTCATAATATACTTCGGGAGAATGGTGAGGGCTCCTATCGAAGCCATAGGATCCATGTTTCTCACGGTTCTCTTCGGGCTTCCGATGGTCGCCGTGATAGTCGCCAGCTATGCTTCCACGATATCTGCGACGAGCATAGCCTTGGAGAAAGAGTCTAAAACCCTTGAGGTTCTCTTGACTATTCCGACGAGGAGGCTGATGATTCTTCTCAGCAAGCTTCTTGGAACGTTCTTCATAGTCATCTTGAGCACCGTATCGTTTTTGGTGGGTTTCGGGATCTATAGCTTGATGCTCGCTGGAAGTATGGGGATGAGCTCATCTCTCGGAGGCTTGGGAGAAACGTCATCGGTTCAGTTCAGCCTTTCTGCGATCCAGCCCTCTCCGATATTCCTCCCGATCCTAGTGGCCTCGATATTCATAGCCATGGTGATGATGACCTGCATAGGCTTGCTCGTTGGAATTCTCGGAGGCGATGTCCGAAGCGCTCAGCAACTCGTCGGCGCCATAACCTTCCCGCTTCTCATGCCCCCATTCTTCATACTCCTATTCACTTCCATCGAGAGCCTTCCTCTCGGGATCCGCCTGGCCCTATTAGCAGACCCCTTCACCCACCTCTTCCTAGCGATCAGAAGCGGGTTTACGGGAGACCTTGCGTCAGCGCTCATGTCGATAGGCGTGATGCTCGGCTTCACGATCCTGCTCCTAGTGCTAAGCTCATGGTTCTTTATGGGAGAGAGGTTGATAACGATGAGAATCTCCCTCAGAAGGAGAGGATCTTCAGAAACGTGATCTCCTCTTGATGAGACTGTAAGCTATCAGGGCTATGGCTGCCGCTACTCCTATCAGGAGGGTTGCCTGCTCGAAGTGCGTGGTGAGGAAGGAGATTATGCTTTCGCCGAAGAGCATTATCAGGATTGCCTCGGCCATGAATCTTCCACCCCTGCCTAGAAGCGAGGCTAGGAAAAATGCTCGAAGATCTTTCAGCATGAAGACGCCTGAAGCTATCGTGAAGACCTTGTAGGGTATCGGCGTGAAGGCAGCTAGCCCAACCGCCCAGGCCCCATACCTGTTGAAGAAGTCCTCGGCTTTCTTGACCGCTTTCTCGCTTGCAAGCTTTCTGAGAACAGGTCTTCCACCCTTAAGCCCAATCCAGTAGCCTAGAAATGCTCCAGCGGATGAGCTTAGGGTTGCTAGAAGCCCGTAGAGTATCGCGTTTTCTGGGTTTAGGAGGGCGAGGGGGATGAGGATTATGTCTGGGGGTATTGGGAAAAAGCTCGACTCGGCGAAGGCGGTGAAGATTAGGCCTGGGAGACCGAGGGGGACTAGGTGAAGCCTCGCCCACTCGAGGAGGGAGGTGAACAGGCTGCTCAAGGTTCTTTGAGGAAGATGTTCAGCTCATATTTTTGGGTGATGTCGTCCTTATCCTTTCCACTCCCTAAGAAGAGATGGATGGATCAAAGGCTTCCCACGCTTCTCCTTCAGCTCATCCCATTCCTGGAGAATCTTGACCGCTTCCACGGCGACCCGCGCGGCATCCTTCTCTCCGACGACCCCGAACTCGCCTCTCACCCTATTCGCGAAAACCGTGCAGACTGATCCAGCTCTCAGGCCGTAGAGCGATGCTAGGACGTAGATAGCGGAAGTCTCCATCTCCAAGTTCAGAACCTTCATGGACCTGAGATCATCCAGCAGGCTCCTCGACCTGCTCCACTCATAGCCTTTAAGCCCCCTCCTCCCCTGGCCAAGATAAAATGTGTCGGTTGTTGCCGTTACTCCCACATGATACCTCGCTCCAAGAGCCTCAGCAGCCTCGATCAGGGCCAGGAGAACCTCATAATTCGCATAGGCGGGATAGCCTGGCGGAGCGTAGTCTCCGCTAGCTCCTTCAAGCCTCATGGCCGCGGCTGAGATGACTAGGTCTCCGAGCTTGATCTCGGGCTGAATGGCTCCCGTGCTCCCAACCCTTATGAAGGTGTCTGATCCCGCTCTGGCAAGCTCCTCAACTGCGATCGCCGCTGAGGCAGCCCCTATACCTGTCGAACAGGCGGAGATGGGTCTGCCAGCTATCTTGCCGCTCCAAACCCTGAACTCCCTATGATAGGAAACTTCTCTGGCTTCATCCCAAAGTTCTGCGATGAGCGGAACCCTGCCTGGATCTCCTGGAAGAAGGACGTATCTCGCCACCTCCCCAGGCTTGACCCTAACGTGATAGAAGCCTTCTCCAGCCTTGGGCTCCTCAGCCGACATGGAATAAAGCTTGGGCGAGCGGTTAAAAGCCTTAATTCTCAGCGAGATGAGTTTGGTGAAGGTGAATCTGCGGTGAATCGGGTTAGAGAGCTGGTAAAGCTATGCTCGGACTGGATCAAGGGAGGCCTGTCAGGCCAAGAGCTGATCGAGGAACTCGAAGAGGAGTGCGGGAAACTTGGCCTGAGCGAGGAGTTCGCGAGAAGGCTCCTAGGCTTGATGCTCGATGAAGAGGAGAGGCTCAGAGGAGGAAGACCTGCCCCAAGTGGGCTTAAGCTTAGAGAATTCGCGTCGAAGGTGCAGGAGCTTCAGCGGATGGGAGAGAAGGTGATGAGGCTTGAGCTAGGTGAGCCCGACTTCTCAGCTCCTCCAAGCGTCGTCGAGGCGGCGTGCAAGGCTCTCCGAGAAGGCTATAGCAAGTATGGGCCTGCGACTGGGATCAAGGAGCTTAGGCAGGCAGTAGCCTCAAAGCTTTCCGAGAGGTTCGGGCTGGATCTCAAGCTTGAGAACGTAGTCATCACTGCTGGAGGAACCTTCGCGGTTTACGGATCGATCGAGGCGGTCACGAAGCCTGGCGATGAGGTCGTCATTATCGAGCCCGCTTGGCCCCTATACGCCCACCAGGCTAGATGGCTTGGGAGAAGGGTTTTGACTATAAGGACGAGGTTTGAGGATGATTGGGATCCCGTTGAGATGCTTCAAGAGAAGGTCAGCAAGCTGACCAAGCTCATAATCCTGAACTATCCGAACAACCCGACTGGAAAGATCTTGGATAAAGGCAGCCTCAAGGCGATCTTGGAGCTCGCGGAGGATGCAGGGGCATGGGTTCTAGGCGATGAGGTGTATATGGACTTCTGCTACAAGGATGGATTCGCGAGCGTTTTGGAGCTTCCAGCTGAGAAGAAGATAATGGTGAACTCTTTCTCGAAGACCTGGGGGATGACAGGATTTAGGGTAGGCTACATCGTATCCGATCCCGAGATCGCGATGAAGGTCGCCAGAGCACAGAACACAGCGATGACATGTATACCGGAGTTCGTTCAGCGGGCAGCGCTCGCGGCCTTAAGCGATGAGGAATCTGCCAGGAGGAATGTTGAGCTCGTCGGGGAGAGGTTGAAGATTCTTTATGAGGAGCTTTCGAAGTCCAAGCTCATCGAGGTTAAGCCTCCTGAGGGAGCGATGTACATCTTCCCGAGGATAAAGGTCGATGGATTCGATTCCTGGAAGTTTGCTTGGACCCTTCTGGATAAGAAGAGGGTCTCGATAGCTCCTGGAGCATGCTTCGGAGAAGACTACAACAGCTATCTCAGGATCTCCGCGGTTCTCGATGGAGAGCCTTTAAGAGAGGCGTGTAGGAGAATTCGAGAGGCGATAGAAGAATATTCCTAATAAGGCTTCTTTCAGGTTTCTTGAGAGGTGATTTGAGATGATGAGCAGAGAGGAGGCAATCAGACTTGTCAGGGAGAACGTCTCAAACGAGAAAATAGTTTTGCATATGATCGCGGTCTCAGCGATAATGAAGGCTCTCGCAAGGCGCCTGGGAGGAGATGAGAGGCTTTGGGAGCTGGTCGGCCTGCTTCACGATATAGACTATGAAAGGACCAAGAAGGATCCCAAGAGGCATGGGCTTGAGGCTGAAAGCATTTTAGGAGATAGAGTTCCGAGCGAGGTGATCCGCGCGATCAAGGCGCATAACTTCGAGAACACGGGAGTGGCTCCTGAAAGCGATCTTGAGAAGGCTTTGATCGCTGCTGACGCGGTCTCGGGGCTCGTCATAGCCTCAGCGCTCGTGATGCCGAGCAAGAAGCTAGAAGAGGTTAGGGTCGAGACTCTCGAGAGGAAGTTCAAGCAAAAGGACTTTGCGAGGAGCGTTAGCAGGGAGAGGATAAGGTTCTGCGAGCAGCTCGGTATACCTCTTAGAGAGTTTCTCGAGATCTCGCTTAACGCGCTTAAGGAGATAAGCAGCGATCTAGGGCTTTGAGCGGGAAGCTGATAAACCTAAACGGCATATCATTTTTTATGCCTTAAGGACCGTGTCTAAGAGAAGCATCACTATGAGGCCTGCGATGAGGCTGTAGGTCGTAAGCTTCTCTTTCCCAAGCCTATTGACCTCAGGAATAATCTCATCGCTCACGACGAAGATCATCGCTCCAGCCGCGAAGCCCATGGCATAGGGGATTATGGGATGGACTAGGATCACGGCGGCCGCTCCGATTACTGCTAGAGGAAGCTCGACGAGCCCTGAAACCGTTGAGGCGAAGTATGCCTTCAGCCTGCTGTAGCTTCCAGTCGAGATCAGGGATAAGCCCACAGATAACCCTTCGGGAATGTTTTGCAATCCTATGGCTATCATGAGAGCCAGGCCAGCGGCTACGTCTCCAGAGCCTATGCCCACCCCGACGGCGAGCCCTTCAGGCATGTTATGAATTGTTATCGCTAGAACGAAGAGCCATATTGCCCTGAGCCTCGATGAAAGCCCTTCTGTGCCGATTATCGCATGCATGTGAGGAATGAGCCTATCCATTAGGGAGATCATGGCCGCTCCGAGCATCACTCCGAAGAGGACGGGGAAAGCTCCGCCCAGCTCGATCCCTGGAATAATCAGGCTCGTGAAGCTCGCCGCGATCATGACCCCAGCCGCGAAGCTTAGACCCAAGTCGGACATCCTCCCAAACGACCGCTTAAGGAATAGAACTGGGATGGCTCCAAACATGTTAAGCAGCGAGGTGAATAGTCCTCCGAGGGCAGCCATGAGAAGCAGGTTTCCTCCAGAGATGGATTGGAAGAGCTGTTCTAACGACATCTGAAGCTTAAGCCCTTGAGATCTTAGATAAATGATTGCCTCCGAAGGGTTCGGTTAAGTAATTTAAGGAGGAGCACGGCTATTACCTTGGTGCTTGAATGGCTTCGCCAGAAGATCTGTTGAACAGGCTTAGAGACCCGAGGAAGCTTGGATACGCTCTCCCCTCAGACCTAGATATGATCGCTAGGGAGCTCATTCGGCTCAGGATGGAGATAGAGAAGATAAAGAAGGCTTTGGAAAAGCATGGGATAAAGGTCGATTAAAGCTCCTCTATTAGCTCGTAAATCTCCTCGGCTCTCCGCCTAGCCTCATCCAGAACTCCAGCAGACAGCAAGGCATAGAAGCTAGGCTTCTCAACCGAAATAGAGGCCATGGCAGATCCCATCGCTGCAGCCCACTTCATGTCATGAGACTCTAGAAGCTCTACGATGAATGCTCCTCCGAAAACGTCTCCAGCTCCGGTTGGGTCCTCAACGCGGGTCTCATAGGAGGGGACCTTAAACGTCTTTGAGCCGCAGGCTATCAGGGAGCCGAGCCTTCCAAGGGTTAGGATCGTTATCTTAGCGTTGAAGGCTCTCAGCCTCTCGAGGATCTGATCTGGGCTTATGCGGCCTGAAAGTGTTTCAGCCTCCTCCTTAGAGACTCTGAGAATCCATAGGTTTGGAAGCGTGAGATCTACTTGCTTGAGCCTGATCAACCCGACCTCATCGGGGACCCTCATCAAGCCCTGAGGATCGAGAGCGACCTTCTCAAAGACTTCTGAAAACTTCTTCACGGATTCTAGATCGAGCTCCCAGGCAACTGGTCCCAAGTAAACGGCATCAGCCTCGATGTGGTGCTCTGGGTTTAGCTCTAGGTCGCCTGCCCAAGATGGCACCCTGACCACTCGCTCATCGCCCGAATAATCTAGCTGGAATCTCGTGGTATGCGGGGCGTCCGCCTCGACTTGAGAAACATCTATTCCAGCGGCTTTGAGGATCCTGAGATAGCTTTCTGGAAAGTCCCTACCGACCTTCGAGAAGATTTTGACCTTCGCGCCTAGAGCTCTTGCCGCCAAACCAGCGTAGCACACCACCCCTCCCATGCTTTCATAGCGCCTACCTCCCACAAGGATCTCATCTATCGTTAGATGACCTACTATCGAGAGACAGATCATCCCTCGCCTAGCCCCTCAGCATCCCCGCTTAAATCGATTAAATCTCATTCTGGTTTTGACGACTTCATGGATGTCGTTGAGCAGAGCTGAGATCGTCGACTCGCCAGCGCCTTCCCCGATTATGGTCAGGTTCCCGAGGATCTTGAGGTTGAAGCTGACCGCGTTCAAGGTTCCATGAACGCAAAGTGGGTCGCTGAGCTTTATCAGCCTTGGAGCGACCGAGAGCTCCTCCTCGCTTGCCACGCCTATGAGCTTTATCGTCATCCCAGACTCCTTCGCAGCCGTTATCGCCTCACTCGTTATCTTGGTTATCCCCTTGACCTTGACATCCCTCAGCTTCTTCCCAGCCTTCATGAGGCTGTTAGCGAGGATCACGATCTTCAGAGCCGTGTCGATTCCCTCTAGGTCTAGGGTTGGGTCGCGCTCAGCTATACCGAGCATCTGAGCCTCCTTTAGGGCGAGGTCAAGAGTCATTCCCTCAAAGTGCATCCTGCTGAGAATGTAGTTCGTCGTCCCATTTAGGATCCCCTTAACCGATAGGAGCTCATCCGCGGCGAGGCATCTTCTCTGGAGAGAGATCAGGGGCATCCCCCCGCCGACCGTCGCCTCGTAGAGAAGCATGGAATCATTTTCTTCAGCCAAGCCCATGAGCTCTTCATAGGCTAGGGCGATCGGCCCCTTATTCGCGGTAACGACATCCATCCCCTGAGCTAATGCTTGCCTTATATGGCTCAGCCCAGGCTCCCCATCCTCGATGTTCGTCGGGGTGAGCTCAACGAGCAGATCAGCAACTCTCTTATCTATAAGCTCGGAGGCTGAGCCCTCTCTAAAACCCTCGGAGCAATGGATGCTCTCAGGAAGCTCTTCACGGGAGAAGCCTCGCTCATTATGCACGTATCCTTTCGAAGATGCTATTCCGACGAGCTTAAGGTTCCTTATCCTCCCCGATGCTAATACTCTCGCAAGCCTTTTCCCTAGAAAACCATATCCGATTATGATGCATCTGATCATGGCTGGTCACCCCTCGGTGATTAGGAGGGCATCCCATTTTTCCGCGAGCTTCTCGAGGGCGCTGAGAATCATCTGAAGCTTTCCTGAGGGAGCTTCGAGCACGAGCTTGAGGCAGGGTGAGGTTAAGCCTCCTATCATCGAGATCTCGGCTACTCTTGATCCGAGCTCTTGAAGCTTCTCGGTCAAAGCCTCGATGCTTACCCTACCCACAAGTATGACCGTTGAGATTGCCTTCTCTAGGGTCTCAGCCTCTATCACTGGGATCCCTGAGGCTTCTATGCCCTTCTTGGCTCTCTCGAGGCTCGATGGATCGGGGAACTCTATGTTGATGCTCACGGGAACATATCCTGAGGTTATTCTATCCCTTCTGTGAATTATCGATATTATGTTTCCGCCGTTGACCGCGATCTGCTCCAAAGCCTTCAATAAGACTCCAGGTCTGTCGGTTAAGGCTAGAGTGAGCTTGACCCTCATTCAAGCTCCACCCGCAATCCCTCATACCAGTAGTTAATTAGGGTAACCATTTCCGCGGAGAGAGCTTTTTCGGTAAAAGAATCCTGGTTAAGGCTATAAGTGAGAAATTTTAAGGATGGGGAGACTTTCGCGGGCTGAGCGTCGAGGAGGCTGAGAGCCCTGGAGACGGGTAAGCGGTACGTCATGAAGTTTGGGGGAAGCTGCGTCAAGGACGGCGCCAACATTAGGAGATCCGCTGAAATCGTTAGAGATTATGCTCGGCGGGGATGTCGGCTCGTCGTGGTGGTCTCAGCGATGGCTGGAGTAACTGATGGAATACTGGAGGCTTTGAGGCATGCTGAGGAAGGACGGGAGGATGAGATAGGCGACTTCATCGAGCGGCTCAGGAGGCAGCACGAAAGAGCATGTGAGCAGGCGATTAAGAGCGAGGAGCTTCGGGAGGAGGTTTGGAGGAAGGAGAGCGAAGAGATAGATGAGCTAAGGAAGCTTCTATCGGTCGTGGCCTACCTGAAGGAGGTTACCCCTAGGGTCGAAGACTACGCTTTATCTTTCGGGGAGAGGCTGTCCACGAGAATATTTTGGGCATCCCTCATCGATCAAGGGGTGAAAGCTGAGTATCTTAGGGGCTGGGAGGCTGGAATAATCACGACCGATGACTTCGGCTCCGCAAAGCCTCTCACCACCATAACCTATCAGGAGATCAGGAAAAGGCTTAACCCCCTACTGGAGAGAGGAGTGGTGCCAGTCGTCACGGGATTCATCGCCGCAACTCCAGATGGCGTGATAACGACTCTTGGGAGAGGAGGTTCAGACTACACGGCCACGATAATCGGGGGAGCCTTGAAGGTCGATGAGATAATCTTGTGGAAGGATGTCGATGGTGTGATGACCGCTGACCCCAAGCTCGTTCCAGACGCTAAGCCCATTCCAAGAATGTCCTACGATGAGGTCGTGGAGCTAGCATACTTCGGAGCGAAAGTAATCCATCCCTCCGCCCTCGAGCCAGCAGCCAAGGAGAACATCCCGATAAGGGTGAAGAACTTTTACAACCCATCCGTGGAGGGGACCTTGATAATCAGGGAGGCGGAAGCCGACACGGTTAAAGCCCTGACGATGATAGGGGACGCGGCGATAATCTTGGCGAGCGGGGTTGGATCCTCAGAGGCGCTGCCGGCCAACATCAGGCTTCTAGACCTTCTATGCAGGCTCGGGATTCAGGCGATCATGGTCTCTCAAGCTTCATCGCAGGCGAACATCTCAATAGCAATTCCCAGAAAGGATCTCGAGAAAGCTCTCAAGGCCATTAGAAGGGAGTTCGCGGCGGGCGAGCTGAAAGTGGATTATGAGGATGGGATATGCGTGATAGCCGTGATCGGCTCAGGCATGAGAGGCAGACCTGGAGTCGCCGCCAGGATCTTTAACGCGGTTGCTGGGGAAGGCGTGAACATCAAGATGATAGCACAGGGATCATCGGAGCTCAACATATCCTTCGCGGTTAAGGAGGATGACGGCGTAAGAGCTTTGAGAGCGGTTCATAGGGCATTTGAGCTAAACGCTTAATTCGAGGAGAATATCCCGTTTAGCTAAAGCTGGGGTGATAGGCTCGTGGATAAGCTTAGGGCAGCTCTCCTAGGAGCGACGGGAATGGTGGGCCAAAGATTCGTCAAGCTCCTATCAGATCATCCTAGAATCGAGCTAACGGTCTTAGCCGCCTCGCCGAGATCAGCTGGCAAGAGGTATGGGGATGCAGTCCACTGGTGCATCGAAGGAGATGTTCCAGAGGAGATCGCTGAGATGAGGGTGATTAGGGTGAGCTTGGAGGAGGTTAAGAGAGAGGACGACGTTGACTTGGTTTTTTCAGCTCTCCCCTCTGAGATCGCGAGAGATGTTGAGCCTGAGTTCGCTAGGGCTGGAATACCAGTCATAAGCGATGCAAGCGCCTTTAGGATGGAGGAGGATGTCCCGATACTGATAGGGGAGGTTAATCCAGATCATCTTAAGCTCGTTAAGAAGCAGGCTAGGAGAGGCTGGAGATCATTCATAGTTACGAGCCCGAACTGCACTTCTAACGCTCTGATCCTAGCCCTCAAGCCCCTTAAGGATGAGTTTGGAATAAGGAGCGTCATAGTCTCGACCATGCAGGCGCTTTCTGGAGCTGGGTGGACTGGAGTTCCATCTATGGCGATAACAGATAACGTGATACCATACATCAGGAATGAAGAGGAGAAGGTTGAACGGGAGGCGTTAAAGATCCTCGGAGAGTTCGATGGCTCCAAGATAATTCCAGCCGACCTGAAGATCTCAGCGAGCTGTCACAGGGTCAACGTCCTAGAAGGACATCTTGAAGCGGTCTTCGTCGATCTAAAGTCGAGCGCCGACCCCGAGGAGGTGATTGAGGCCATGAGACGGTTTAGGGGTAAGCCTCAGGAGCTTAAGCTTCCAACCGCTCCAGAGAACCCGATAATAGTCAGGGATGAGCCTGATAGACCTCAGCCTAGGCTTGACAGGTATGCGGGCAATGGAATGGCCGTGGTCGTTGGAAGAGTTAGGAAGGATCCCGTCCTAGAGAATGGCGTGAAGTTCTTGGTCTTGGGGCATAATACGATTAGGGGAGCCGCTGGGAACGCCGTCTTGAACGCCGAGCTGGCCATAGCGGAAGGATATATCTGAGCCTCTCCTCCGAATAGCAACCTATTTCTAAGAGGCTCATGGAAAATTTGATTGGGATGGCTAAGACGAAGATAGCCGTAACGATCGGTAGATCGAATAATGATTCCGAGAAGATCAGAGAGATGGCTTTAGCGGGAGCCAGCATCTTCAGGATAAACTTCAGCCATGGAACTAGGGATGAGTGGCGGGAGATAGTGAAGATTGTCCGAGAGATCGAGAGCGAGCTTGGAAAGCATTTCGCGCTGATCGGGGATCTTCCAGGTCCATCCGTTAGACTCGGCATCTTAGACGATCCGATAGATGTTAAGGCGGGAGAGCTCGTGAAGCTCACCCTTTCTGAGAGAGCTCGAGGTGGATCGGAGAAGCTAATCCCTCTTCCTAACGAGGTCGCTCTTAGAGCCCTTAGGAAAGGTCATGTAATCTTGATGGATGATGGGCTAGCGGCCTTCAGGGTTGAGTCTGCGACGGGTTCAGAAGCTGTTCTCAAAGCCTTGACAGATGCTCGGATAAGCTCCAGGAAGACGATGGTCATTCAGGGGAAGGGGCTTGACCTGCCGACCATAAGCAGCAGGGAGATCGAGATAGTGAGGTTCGCCGCGAGCGAGGGATTCGACTACATCGGGTTGAGCTACGTCAGAGGAGAGGAGGATATAGCGATGCTTAGGGGCATCCTGCTATCGCTCGGAGCTGAGAACATCTCGATAATAGGCAAGATCGAGGTGCCCGCAGCGGTCAGGAGGCTCGACGAAATCGTGAATGCCGCTGACGCGATTCTCGTAGCAAGAGGAGATCTCGGCATGCACTTCCCCTTGGAGGAGATTCCCAGGCTTCAGAAAAAGATCGTGAAAGCGTCCATTGATCGGGGGAAACCCGTGATAGTTGCAACCCAGCTTCTGGGATCCATGATAGAGAACCCCGTCCCTACGAGAAGCGAGATAGTAGACGTGGTCGCCGCCCTCTCCGATGGAGTGGATGTCTTGATGCTGACGAGCGAGACAGCGATCGGAAGATATCCAGTGGAGGCCGTCAGATGGCTTTCTAAGATCATGGAGAGATATGAGCCTATGATAACGCCTCCGAGGAGAACGGTGGAAGCGGGGGAGGATATTCGCGACAGGTTTGCGTCTGGGATAGTTTTGCTCGCCGAATCTCTTAACGCCGTGATAGCAGTCTACACGCTCTCTGGGAAAACCGCGCAGAGGATAGCGAGCTTTAGACCTTCCAACACGATCATCTCAGCCTCCCCCGATAAAAGGACCTTGAGAAAACTCGCCTTGATACGCGGTATAGAAACGGTCGAGACGAGGTCTAGGAGCTATGAGGAAGGGTTAAGCGAGCTCGAGGAAAGGCTGATGAGAAACGGCATCGGGCTTAAAGCTCAAACGGTAGTCTTGACCTATGGAATGAGAGAAGAGCTCATTCACCTAGTAAAGATAATTCATCTGAAAACCGGAGAATAGCCCCACACCGCAAGTTCTCGAAAAGAGCTTAATAATCCCAAGTCCCTTACTTCAAAAGGCTTGAAGCTTGATGAAATAGCGAAAGAGATAAGAGAGGACCGATCAAGTGGGGCTTCGCAGCTCACCCTTAAGGCTGCGAGAGCCTTTCTCAAGCTTCTTGAAGAGAGGCCGAGTATGAGGAATGTTAGGAGGCTCGTGAGGATCTTGGCTGAGTCAAGACCCAGCATGCCCTCGATATCGAACATGGCATACAGAGTTAATGAGCTAATAGAGAATAAAATCTCCGAAGGAGAAAATCTCAGCGAGGCGATCGAGGATTCCGTCAGAACGGCTATAAGCGAGTATCAAAGCGCTCTAAGGATGGTCGTCGAGAACGCCGTCGATGAGCTCAAAGAACATGACAGCATCCTGGTTCACAGCTACAGCTCGACCGTTGCAGCCGCAATAGAGGGATGCAGAAAGCTGAAGATCTACGTTACCGAGTCTCGCCCCGGATATGAGGGTAGAAGGCTCGCTGAAAGGCTTGCGAATAGGGGATATGATGTGACTCTCGTGGTCGATGCAGCTGCCTCTTACGTCATAGACAGGAACTTGGTGGACGCTGTTGTCTTTGGGTGCGACGCGATTCTAGATGATTGCTCGATAGCGAATAAGATTGGCTCGAAGATGATTGCCCTAGCGGCAGCGGACGCTGGGATACCGGTTGAGGTGATAACGGACTCTTGGAAGGCTGCCATCCATGGGTTCTCCTTTGAGGAGCATCCATCAGAGGAAGTTTACATCGGAGATCCCAGAGTGCAAGCCTTGAACCCGTATTTCGAGGTCGTTCCATCCAGGATGATAAGCATGTTCATCACGGAGTGGGGAGCGATCAAGCCCCAGGAGCTGGCGAGGAAGCTGAGAGAAACGTGGGGTCAGTTAGGCTCTCTCGATAGGAAGATGAAGAGGTCGAGGTTTAAGCTCCTGAGATGATCTCGTAGGAGAGCATAATTTTATCAATTAGCATGCATAAGAAGAGTCATGTCCGAGAAGCTCGGCTACCCTCTAATCGCATTAAACTTCAAGGTCTATCTAGAATCCATAGGAAAGAATGCCTTAAAGCTCGCGAAAATAGCTGAAGACGTTGCGAGAGAATACGGCGTCTCGGTCATGGTCGCTCCACCCCTATTGGACCTAGAGAAGGTGGTGAAGGAGGTCAGTATACCGGTCTTCGCGCAGCATGTAGACCCGTATTCCCCAGGAGGCCATACTGGAGCCATAGTCGTTGAGGATGTTAAAGCCGTCGGAGCCATGGGCTCGATAGTGAACCATTCTGAGAGGAGGCTTCTTCTCGCCGATATCGGGAAGATCCTTAAGAGGCTTAGGGAGAACGGTCTTCTATCCCTGCTCTGCGCAGACACGGTTGAAACCACCAGAGCTGGAGCCGCCCTAGCTCCCGACATCCTAGCCGTTGAGCCCCCTGAGCTCATAGGAACAGGGATACCCGTCTCGAAGGCCAAGCCTGAGATCGTCATCGGAGCGGTCGAGGCCGTCAAGAAGATAAATCCCGAGGTTCATGTCCTCTGCGGAGCAGGCATCTCAACCGGAGAGGATGTGGCTAAAGCGATAGAGCTTGGGACTGAGGGCGTCCTTCTGTCGAGCGCTTACGTCAAGGCAAAGGATCCGAGAAAGGTCTTGAAAGATATGGCTGAAGGAGCATTAAGAAGC
>CAYXHS010000016.1:0-16409 GCA_964465105.1 uncultured Nitrososphaeria archaeon | reverse complement strand
AGAGGAACAAGTTAGAGCATGGGGTCGCAGTCTACTATAACCGGAAGATAATCCACATATTTGCTGGCGGATTGGCGGCGTTCGCCTGCCCATTCTATTTCAAGACCCCGTTAATGCCTCTTATCTTCGCCAGCATCCTAGCAGTCATAACATATATTCCGCATAGAGCCGGAAAGCTCCTATACTGGTTCCAAGTCCCAGAGAATAAGTACGAAGTCCATTTCTGTATAATGTGGGGGGTCGGATTAACAGCGGGCTGGTTGCTGACCGGGAACCCGTGGTTTGGCGTGCTTCCAATAGTCTTTATGTCCATAGGGGACGCCGTAACCGGCCTCTTGAGAAACATGATGTTCAAGAGAAGGACGAAGTCCTGGTGGGGCAACTTTGCTATGGCAATAACGATCACCCCGATAGGCTTCGCAATCTTGGGGACCGCTGGAGCCATAGCGGCTCTAATCTGCAGCTTCGTAGAACACTATGAGTTCGGGGTGATAGATGATAATATAACTGTCCCATTAACCGCGCTGGTGCTCCTCATATTCCTGACCCCGATCTTTGCATTTTAGGTTCAAGAGAAGATCCTCCTGAATCTCGTGCTTCCGGTTACGTATGCCGCTGCCGCCGAGATAACTGAAGTATAGATTATCACCTGTGTGATGAGCTGCTCAGCTATCCCGGAGAGACTTAGATTATAGGTTGTTAGGATGCTTGCTAGAACTGCGGCTGACAGGCCCCTAGCGCATAAGAAGCTCATAGAGAACCTATCTATCTCAGATGCGTCCGTCCTAAAGCAGATTATGGTCGTTGAGATCGCTCTCGCGAATATCAGAAGTGCTGTTAGGAAGAATCCGATAAGGCACATCGTTAGGTTGGGGGCGTAGAATATCATCCCGAGGAAGGCGAAGAAGTAGGTTCGCATCAAGAAGGATAACTGAGCATAAAATCTCTTAGAATACCATCCAAGCGAAAGTGGTCGGCTTCCTGACCCTGCTTCAGCTTCCCTCACCCCCGGCTCATGAGAGCCTTTGAGAGCTGCACCCCACGATGAAAGGAGGGTGATGTTCCTTAGGGCGATCCCTAATATGAAGGCTGTCAACGCTCCACTTCCTCCGACCTGCTCGGAGGCGGCATATACGAAGATCAATAGCCCGAGAATCAGGATATCTCCGTATACGCGCCCATGTATGCTTGGAATGAGTTTGGCTACTAGAAAGGCAGCAGCTACTCCCACTATTGCGCTTATCACAAGAGCTCCAATAATCTCCCTTGAGATCATCTCAGGAGTTATAGCCGATCCTGGGAGAACAATAAGCCTTAGCAGCAGCATGGCTACCACGATCACCAAACCATCTGTTAAAACCGACTCGAATGTTAGCATGTTCCTTGCGAAATTGCTTACCTTCATCCTTGAAACAAGCGGGATTATTACAGCGGAGCTCGTCCCCCCAACTGTCACCCCCAGCAAGGCGGCTTTAAGAGGGCTCAAATTAAGAATTATCATCAGGGCGATAGCAGTGAATAATGTTGAAAAAGAGATCGTGAAGAAAGCATATAGGAGGGCTCTCGGAGCCTCAGAAAGCCCCCTAGAACTAGGGAAGCTTATCCCCGCTTCAAAGAGCACTATTGCTAAGGTTAAGGCGGCAAAATAGGGTGCAAGAGTTATCAAGGGTTCTCTCGGAAGGATTTGCAGGATTGGGCCGAAGAGGGCTCCAAGGAAGATGAGAACGAGAATATCGGGTATTCCGAATTTATCATGAACCATGTCGGCTATGAAGCCGATGATTAATATCCCAGCTCCGATTAGAAGAGCTACAGAGGGGTCCAAGAAAGCTCTCTAGTCATGCGATCACCCCGCCTAATTAAACTTCTCCCTAATCATTTCTGGAAAGCTTACTAGGTTATATGGCCGCCGAATCTGGAGAAATGGTTGTACGCGGCGGGAGGGATTTGAACCCTCGAGGCCCAACGGGCCACAGGCTTTCCAGAGGCTCTCCAGGCCTGCCCCTTACCAGGCTAGGGTACCGCCGCTCAGATCATTAGGTTTTGGGAAGCGTTATTAAACTTTACAGGTCTTCTTACCTGACCCTCTTTCTTCCGCCCTTCCATATCGGTGGATATGTTCCTCTCCTCATTATCACGCGCTCCGTGTCCACAGCTATCCCTTGATCTCTCTCAAGGATCTCATGAGCATCCATTTTGCTTTTCCCGAGGGCTATGAGCTCGTTCTTTAAGGTCATGAGAGCAACATGCTGACCCCTCTTAACCGCGTCTTCAAGCTTAGCTACTCCCACGACCGCTAGATCCGCTCCATGGCATACCGCGTCCACGGCGGTGTCGAGGAGGTAGATCTTCGGGAGATGGGCTACCGCCTCCTCGACGGGTCTGAGAATCGATCTGAGGAAGCTTTCATCACCGCTCTCCTTATACTCTTTCAGGGCCTGGTAAAGGTCTAGGAGGGTGTGAGAGCTCTCCTCGGTGAAGGGGCCCGCTCTGATTCTTCTGAGCTCCTGCATATGTGCTCCGCATCTGAGATAAAGGCCGATGTCCCTGCAAAGCTTTCTGATGTAGGTTCCGCCGGAGCAGGCGACCCTCATGAGAACATTTCTTCCATCTCTCTCCAAGAGCTCTATCCTGTATATCGTTCGGGTTCTTACTCTCCTCGAGACGCTTGACCTGACTGGCGGGACTTGGTAAATCTCCCCTGTGAAGAGCTTGAGAGCTTCCTCCAGCTCGCAATCCGATACGTCTCCATGAAGCTTCATGACGCAAACATACTCCTTGCCGCCCTTCATCACAGCCTCAGCGCACTTCGTTGCATCGTTGATCAGGATTGGGAGAACGCCTGATACCGCTGGGTCCAAGGTTCCGCCATGGCCGGCTTGCTCCACTCCGAGAAGCTCCTTGACCGTGAAAGCAACCTCATGGCTGGTAGGTCCTCTAGGCTTATCGATGTTCAGGATGCATGACTTCAGGAGCTCTTCGATGGGCCGCTGATAGGGATCGCATCCATAGCTCGGATCGGTCTCAGCATCGATTCTCACCAGGGTTTTTCGCTCGACCTCCCAAGGCGGCTTAGCGGCCTCAAAGATCATCCGCATCAAGGCAGGCAGCTCAGCTCAAAAAGGTTGCTCAGATTAGCGCCTTCGGCTCGACCTTGACCTTGGACTTCATGTAGTCTATTAGTCCAGCCTTCTCAAGAGCTTTGATCACGTCCTCGTCGCTCGCGCCCTTCTGGATCTCGATCTTATGCGGGGTGAAGGTGAGATGAGCTATGTTCGCCCTTCTCCTCTTCACTCCTGTCAGCTGCTTTGGCCCCGTGACTAGGACGAAGTTCTTGTCGACGACATCGACTATGACGCACTTTCTCCCAGCCTCTCTTCCAGACACCTTCACGGCTATCCTTCCTATCTCCTCGATCATGATCCCATGTCAGGACGCTATGCCTCACTATTTAGCAATTATTTTCCTCGAAGAGACATTAGACTCACTTTCTCAGCTTCGCCAAGCTTAGAATCTGCTCGGGCCTCAGAACGGATATCCCCGTGTATGCTCCGACTATCTCGACCAAGACTATCCAGTCGGGGTTTTTTAGGTCGACTTTCCTGTTGACGTTTTTCGCCGCTGCCTCGATTATCTCTGAGCTGGATAGGGAGGAGTGCCTTTTCTCGATCGTTATCCTAAAGCTTTGATCCTCTGGGATCTTCGAGGCTAGTCTTTCAACGGTCTTCGCGATCTCATCTATGCTTGATTCTACGACCTCCTCGATGGGTATCATTCTCATGAGACTTCCGATTCTCCAAGGCTCCTCCTCCATTATGCCTTTAACCTTCTCGATGACCTCGAAGGGGTTTAAGCTAGTCTTCGCCGTTAGGAGTCCTGAGATGCTCGTCGTGGATACCTGAGGAGACTCATCGCCCAGAGACCTTAAAAGATCTTCTAGCTCTATTGCCGCTAAGTTCTCCTGACCCCTAGCCGTCGTGACTATGAGATTGAATCCCTTGACCACGACTTTAGGATCTGATTGGGCGAATATAAATTCGATCGGAGAGAACCTAAACCTCTGGCACTATTCCTGGAATTCTGGGGAAGGGCTGAACTTCAGCGACGTGCCTCGCTCCAGCAACATATGCTACGAACCGCTCTATTCCGAGGCCTGCTCCAGCGGAAGGCTTCAGTAGGCCGCTCTTCGCGAGATCTATTAGAAGTCTGTATTTCGATTTGTCTATGCCATCTCGCTCCATCTTCATGATGAGCTTCTCATACTCGTATTCTCTCTCAGCTCCAGAAATTACCTCGCCGAACCCTTCAGGAAGAATAAGATCATAATTTCTCCACTCGCCCGTCTCTGGATCCTCATAGTCATAGAACTCCCTCGGTATGTCGGTTACCCAGATCGGATCCTGTATATTCTTCGCGATCACGTTTGACCAATTCTTTCCATATTTTTCCTCTAACTCTCTTCTCTTGTAGATCTTGAATGGGGGCTCGGGCGTCTTCAGGTCTCTTCCCAAGATCTTCAGCTCGGATGAGAGGTTTTTCTTCACGTATTCGATGGAGTCTGTTATCAGCTCCTCATATAGTCTGAGTATGTCATGCATCTTCGCATATGCTATCTCCACCTCGAATTGGGTGAACTCATAAAGGTGCTTGCCCGTGGCCGCCCTTTCCCTCTTCTCTATCCTGATGTTCGGCGATAGGATGAAGATCTTTTCAGGGCCCAGTGAGACCAAGATCCTCTTGTGAACTATCATGCTCTGCATCGCGACGACCTTCTCGCCGTAGATCTCGACCTCGATCTTCTTCTCTATGCTGAAGTCTGGATCTGGCCAGAGCGGGTCGGTGGTCTTCGACAGCATGACTGGAAGGATCCAGCAAAAGTCCTTGTCCAGAAGCTTCTTCACCATGACCCTCAATATTCCCGTCTGGATCCTGAGCATTGCAAGCTTCCGCTCACCCATCTGCCTATCGAAGCTCAGGCTCTCCACGATCAACGCGTCCTCGCTCATCTTGGCTGATGATCGATGAACGTTCCCTATATTTGTCTTTTTAACGGGCATATCCGTCAAGCTGATGAAAAATGAGGAGAAAGCTTATTAGAGTCCCGCCTCCCCGCCGAGGCCGCTACTAAGGCTGAAGATTCTTGAGGCGCTCTAGGTGAGGATTATTGAGCTGGATGAGGGAGCGGATGAAAGGCTTTCGGAGCTTGACCCCCGTCGAGGATGCCATCAAGATTCTCAGAGAGCACATCTCCCATCGGGTTAAAGAGGTTGAGGAGGTTAGCTTGATCTCAGCTCTTGGGAGGGTGTGCGGAGAAGATGTTTACTCTCCGATAGACTCTCCTGCCTATGATCGAAGCGCGGTCGACGGCTATGCCCTGATCGCTGAAGACACCTTCGGAGCATCATCCACAAACCCGATCAGGCTTAAGGTGATTGGAAGAGCTGAGACGGGCACAACTCCATCAAGCCTGCCAACCGTCAGCCGAGGCGAAGCCGTAGAGATAATGACTGGAGCGCCGATTCCGCCTGGAGCGAACGCTGTGATCCAGGTGGAGCATGTTCGGAGGGTGGAGGAGTTCATCGAGATCGAGGATCAGGTGGCCCCTCTGCAGAACGTCTCGAGGAGGGGCGAGGATTACGGGAAGGGTGAGATCGTTTTGAGAAAAGGGTGGGTCATTAAGCCATGGCATATCGGAGCACTTGCATCGCTTGGAATAGAGAGATTGAAGGTGCTGAGAAGGATTAGGGTTGCCTTGCTCTCTACGGGAGGGGAGGTCGTTGAGCTTGGAAGCCAGCTTAAGCCAGGTCAAGTCTATGATAGCACAAAGCCCATGCTCATGGCCTTGCTCTCAAGCTATGGAGCCACCCCAATAGACTTAGGCTTAGCTCCAGATGATCTAGAGATCATAGCTGAGAAGATTTCAAGAGGCCTGGAAGAGGCGGATATAGTGATCGTCTTAGGCGGGACGAGCGTCGGGGAACGCGACCTAGTTCCCGAGGCGGTCTCAAGAATAGGGAAGATAGTGGTTCACGGATTGGCTATTCGGCCAGGCAAGCCCGTCGGCTTCGCGATCTCATCTGGGAAACCCATCTTCATGCTTTCAGGGTTTCCCGTCGCCGCCCTGGTGGGCTTCCAAGCCCTAGTCGTTCCAGCCATCGAAGGGATCCTCGGCTGCGTCTTTGATCCGCCTCCGAGAGTTAGAGGCAAGCTTACTAGGAGAATAAGTTCTCCCCCTGGAATTCGGACATATGTTAGGGTCAGGGTCTTCAAGGATGAGAGTGGGGAGGTGATTATTGAGCCCTTAAGGGTTACTGGATCTGGGATGCTCTCAACTCTCACCAGGGGAAATGGTTTATTGGTGATCCCAGAAGATCTTGAAGGATATGATGAGGGCTCTGAGGTCGAGGTCATGCTTCTTTCGCCGATCTTCGAGGGAGGGTGAACTGAGGAGATGAGAAGGATTTTCCATAAGCTTCTCTCACCGGGGGAGGCTGTGAAGCTTCTGCTAGAGAGGGTTAAGCCTCTTGGGGTTGAGGAGGTAGATCTCTTAGATGCTTTTGGTAGGGTTCTAGCTTCAGACATCTACGCTAGGGTGGATTCACCTCCATTCGATAGATCCCTGGTCGATGGCTACGCTGTGAGAGCAGAAGACCTCTACGGCGCGGACGAGAGCAATCCCATAGACTTGAAGCTCGCTGGAAGAGTGAGAATCGGAGAGGAGCCGAAAGCTTCAGTTGAGGCTGGAGAATGCGTTGAGATCTCAACTGGAGCGCCGATCCCGCCTGGAGCGAACGCCGTCGTAATGGTCGAGTATACTAGCCAGCTGGGAGATAAGATCAGGTTTTTCCGAGCGGTTAAGCCTGGCGAGAATATCGCTCAGGTGGGCTCGGATATCTCTGCTGGAGACCTCGTTATGAGGAGAGGCAGGGTTCTCACGGCGAAGGAGATAGCGGCTTTAGCAGCTTCAGGCTACTCTAAGGTCGAGGTGTATAGGCCGCCTAGGGTCGCGATTTTCTCTATCGGGAGGGAGCTTACTCCCCCTGGAGGAAGCTTGAGGCTTGGAGAGGTCTATGACGTGAACGGCTACGCCATATCAGCTCTCCTCTCCGAACTTGGAATACGCGGGGAGTTCCTAGGCATCCTACCAGACGAGGAAAGCCGTATCCTGGACGAGCTATCAAGAGCTTTAAAGAGATATGACGTTGTGATAACCTCTGGCGGAACATCGGCTGGCCTTGAAGATCTAACCTATAGGGTCTTCGAGAAGCTTGGAGAGGTTCTAGTTCATGGGATCAGGGCCAAGCCTGGGAAGCCGACGATCCTAGCGATCTCACCCGAGGGGAAGCTTATGATAGGGTTGCCTGGTTTCCCGCTTTCAGCCATGATGATTTTCATCTCGGTGATCAAGCCCATACTCATGAAGCTGATGGGCATCGAGATCTCTGAACCTGAATCGGTTTACGCCAAGCTACCCTTCAGAATAAATGCTGGAGGAAGAACCTACCTCATTCCAGTTCAGCTGATCGAAACCCCCGACGGGCTAAAAGCTTACCCAATGATCAGAGACTCTGGATCAACTTCGGCCCTACTCGATGCTGAGGGATTCATAGAGATACCTGAGGAGAAGCAGTATCTTGACGAGAACGAGATCGTCAAGGTTAACCTCTTCAGGAAGATCAAGCCTCCCAGTCTGACGATAATTGGAAGCCACTGCCCTGCGATGGATCTCCTGATAGATGTGGCTGGAATCAAGGATCCTAAGATCATTAACGTGGGATCACTCGGCGGGTGGCTAGCCTTGAAGCGGGGCGAAGCGGATGTCGCTGGAACTCATCTCCTTGATGAGGAGACCATGATCTATAACCTGCACATGCCCAAGAAGCTCGGGATCGAGGATCAAGTCGAGATTTATGGGGGATACGTGAGGGAGATAGGATTCATAACCGCTCCAGGAAACCCGAAAAACATAAAGAGTTTTGAGGACCTGCTAAGACCTGATGTCGTTTTCGTGAACAGGGTGAAGGGGTCTGGGATAAGGGTCTTCATAGACCTTCAGCTCAAGAAGCTTGGGGTAAAGGATCCAGAGAAGATTATTAAAGGCTACACCTATCAGGTCAAAACCCATACGGCTGTCGCAGCCGCTGTCGCTCAAGGAAGAGCAGACGTCGGAGTGGCGGTGGGATATGTTGCGAGAATTTATGGTCTTAACTTCATACCGTTAATGAATGAAAGATTCGATTTAGCTGTTAGAAAGGATCGTGTCTTCAAGCAGAGCGTCCAAGATCTGTTGAAAGCTCTTAGAAGCAAAGAGTTCGCAGAGAAGTTGAAAGCCCTACCTCACTTTCGAGTTCATGAGAAGACTGGTCAGAGAATATATCCGTAAAATTTTTATACATAGCCCTATGGTTAAATAATCGTGACTATGATGAACGGTTATGCAAATAGAATAGCCTGGGTGGACCTCTCTGAGAAACGCGTTGAATATCTTGAGGTTGATGAGGATGATGCGGCGAAGTTCATCGGCGGCAGGGGGCTTGGAGGAAGATTCCTACTAAAGCATGCTGTCGGGAAGGATCCGCTATCTCCCGAGAACATTCTAGCTATTATGGTTGGCCCACTAACTGGAAGTGATGCCCCGCTCTCGAATAGGATCGTCGCGGTAACGCGCTCGCCGCTCACGGGAGCTTTCGCAGATAGCCACTGCGGAGGATATGCTGGGCCGGCTCTCAAGCTTTCAGGATTCGATGGGATAATCTTGGCGGGTGCGTCTGAGGATCCGGTCCTGCTCGTCGCGAAGAATGGGGAGCTGTCAATCGAGAATGCCGATGCTCTCTGGGGTAAGACCGCCTCCGAGGCTTATAGGTCTGTTAGGAGAAAGTATGGCGCCACTTCGGTTTTCTATGGCATAGGGCCCGCTGGGGAGAACCTGGTAAAGTTTGCGAACATCATGCATTTCAGCAGGTTCGCGACCGGTGGTAGAGCCTCTGGGAGATGCGGGATAGGAGCGGTTATGGGAAGTAAGAAGGTTAAGGGCATAGTGATGCTACCCGACATGAAGAAGAAGCCTAAGCCATCTAACCCTGAGAGATTTAAGAATGCTATCGCCGAAGCCCTTAGAAGGATTCAGGAAAGTGATATAACGAGCCCTGGCAAGGGCGGATTATCGGTTTACGGGACGGCCGTCTTAGTGAACGTGATCAACGAGCTTGGAGCCTTTCCAACCAAGAACGCCAAGCAGACAGTATTCGATGAAGCATACTTCATTTCTGGAGAAAACCTCAGGGGAACCTTATTCAGAAAGCAGCCGACCTGCTTCCAGTGTCCGATCGCGTGTAAGAGAGAGGTAAGGGTCACAGAGGGGAAGTTCAAGCATGAGAGCGAGGGGCCTGAGTATGAGACCCTTTGGGCTCTCGGCGCGATGATTGGGCTGGGCCACATCGAGGCGGTCTCTTATCTGAACTATCTTGCTAACAATTATGGGCTAGACACGATAGAGCTTGGAAACACCCTTGCAGTCGCATGCGAAGCTTCCGAAAGAGGGTTGATTCAGGATTCCATAAAGTGGGGAGATGCTGACGCCTTCGTTGATCTCGTGAGAAAGATAGCTTACCGAGAGGGAGAGCTTGGAAACCTGCTGGCGGAGGGAGGAGCTGGTGCAGCCGAAAAGCTCGGAGCTCCTGAGATCTCTATGTCTGTTAAGAAGCTTAGCATACCGGCTTACGATCCGAGAGGTCTTAAGGGGATGGGGCTCACCTACGCCACCTCGAACAGGGGGGCATGCCATCTAAGAGCTTATGCGGTCGCCTCAGAGGTCTTTGGAATACCATATAAGACTGATCCCTTGACCTATGATGGGAAGGTCGACCTAGTTATAGCCCTTGAGAGACTGTTCGCCGTGATCGATAGCTTGACCATATGCAAGTTCAGCAGCTTCGCCTTCGCGAAGGAGGATTACGTGAACTTGTATGCGAGCATGACGGGAGCTGAGGTTACGGCTGATGACCTTGATAGGATCGGTGAGAGAATCTGGACCCAGGAGCGATACTTCAACCAGCTTAATGGATTCTCTAGGAAGGATGATGTTCTGCCCAGCAGGTTCTTCGAGGAGGCGTCAGCGAAGGGAGAGGTATATGATAAGGAGACCTTTGAGAGGATGCTGGACGAGTACTACGAGAAACACAGATACAATCCTGACGGAACGGTTCCTGAGGAGACCCTAAGAGACCTGGGTATAATCTAGCATCATCCTCATCCCCTCTTTTTTCCGCAGACCGAGCATCTGGGATTAGGCTTAACCTCAACAGAATAGAAGGATAAGTCTTCCCCATCTATGATGAGAAGCCTCCCCACCGAGGGCCTTCCCAAACCAGTTAAGAGCTTTATGGCCTCCAAGGCTTCGAGAGCGCCCACGATTCCTGGGAGCGGACCGAGAACAGGTATCACCTTATGTTCTTCTGGATCCTTCGGCATTAGGCATCTTAGGCATGGGCCTTTCCCTGGGATTATCGTCATCAACCTTCCCTCGAGGCCGTAGACGGCTCCATGAACTAGGGGCTTAGAGTCGTTAACGCATGCTTGGTTTAGTAGGAACCTGGTCCTGAAATTGTCTAAGCAGTCTAGGACTATGTCCACCCCCTTGAGCATGCTCGGAAGAGTTTCCTCGGTCACCTCATCTTGGATCGGATCAATCCTTATCTCTGGATTCAGCTCGAGAAGCTTTCTCGATGCGACCTCGACCTTAAGCTTTCCTATGTCTTGGGTCGTGTATAAGATCTGCCTGTTAAGGTTGCTCAACTCCACCTCGCCGTGATCAACTATCCTAAGCTTTCCAATTCCTCCAGCCGCGAGATATATTGATGCCGCTGAGCCGAGCCCTCCGGCTCCAACTATGAGAACCGTGGACTTCTTCAATCTCGATTGAGCTCTCCCCCCGAATCCTAGGATCCTCAGCTGCCTATCGTATCTCTCAAGTTCTTCTTGAGTTAGTTCAGCCTCCTGCAACTGGCGGGATAAATGCGACAACATCTCCATCTCTCAACCTAGTTTCAAGTCCATCTAAATATGTTATCTCCCTGCCGTTCACGAGGATCTTTATGTTTGGGTTTTCTTCCCCCACCCTGCTCAGGTCGATCTTGGGGTGATAGTTTTTCTCTAGCGCCTTTATCAGATCTCTTATCGAGGAGCCTTCAGGTAGCTCTATCCAGAGCACGCCTCTTCCCCCGAAAGCCTCTCTAATGGTTGCAAAGGATTTGACCGTGATCCTCAAGATCCTTCTCATGGTCTAGGGATTGAGGGCGGAATATATTTTTCGCCTAAGCTTTCACCCACTCAACTCCAAGATCCTCAAGCACCGATATTATCAGCTCCCTATCCCTGCTTCTCAGCCCCTTCCAATCCAAGACAGCGATCCTAGGGGCTTCCAAGGTTTTTTGAAGAGCTTGAATTACCAGCTCACGGCTGATGGGCATAGCATACTTCGGGCACATATGGCCGAAGGAGTATTCTTGATTGAGGGCGAGCTTGGTGAAGCATGGAGCATAATGGCCTCCGCCGAACCCTATCGCCGCGGGAGGAACCTGCATAAAAGACTCAAGCATCTTCATACATGCTGATGCTATGGCCTCAAGAACCTTAGCTTCTGGGATCTCATCGGGAGGACCTCCAGCCTCCATGAAGATCGTCGGCACCTTGGTCGCTGGCCCATGGTGAGTCACCTCCAACCCTATCTTCCAACCGTCAAGTCCAAGATTTGAAGCGGATTCTTGGAGAGAATGGAGGGCTTTATAGAGAGCTGCCGCGCTCGTGGGTGAGAGGGTTTTCGGAAGCCCTCCCATGGATGCATCCGGCCCCCAGTTTCCGACAGGATGAGTTAGAAGTGCTTTTACTCCGGCTTCAGATCTATGCGAGGATACGATTATCATGAGGTCTGGGCTGAGGTCTTCTCCTAGGCCGTTGGCGTAGATGTGCTTCTCCTCGATGTGTTTGAGAAGAATTTCACCCTTCTGGTGGAGGTCTTTTTCTACTGGCTTGAATCCGTAATTCTCTATGAGAATTCTTCCGATGGCGGTTGAGATGGGATCAGCCTTTGAGGCAACTATAAGCTTCATCCGCTTTCAGCCCACTCATCTCAAAGAAGGATTCCTCTAAAATATTCCCGTGACGAAGGTGATCTTGGATGAGGTTTCAGCCGATCAAGATGCCCCTGATATGCAAGCCCGTCGCCGATCAGCTTCTCGAAGCTTGGAGCCGAGGGATCATGAGGCTGAAGATCTCGCTGGATCTGGGCAGAAGCCTTGAAGAGGTTTCGTTGAGCAAGTGGGGGGTGGCTCACAGGGACTTCGAGCTTGGGTGGAGCGAGGTGAAGCTTGCCTCAGAGAGGGAGCGAGACATCTACGCAATTGAGGGCGGTAAGCTCATCCCTCTCTCGATAACCTCGGACCACTTCTATAAGCTCGTTCTGGTTAGATGGGGTCATCCCCCGACCCTCGAGATCGATGGAATCCACATGCATCGAATACTTGATGTGACCCCTGAGGTCGATTCAGAGCTTAAGGTAAAGCTTCTCGGAGAGATCAGGTGTAGGAAGATTCTGGATGTTTGCACGGGCCTAGGCTATACCGCGATAGCCGCTTTGAGGAGAGGCGTATGCAGCATAACGACGATCGAGAAGGATGAGAACGTGATAAGCCTCGCTAGGCTGAACCCTTGGTCTAGAGAGCTTGAGGATGAGCGGGTAAGCCTCGTGCTCGGAGACGCTTTCGAGATCTTAGACAGCTATGAGAAGGAGTTCGACGCGGTTATCCACGATCCACCTAGAATGCCTCTGGCTGGAAGCCTTTACAGCTTGGAGTTTTATCTCAAGCTTGCGAAAGCCTTGAAGCCTGGGGGAAGACTGGTCCACTACGTTGGTCAGCCTGGGATACATAAGGGGAGAAGGATCTGGAAGGGGGTCTTGGAGAGGCTGAGGCAAGCGGGATTCGACGTGAGATATGATGAGAAGTCTAGATGCGTCTATGGCCGTAGGAAACGCTAATAGTGGCTCCCTTCAAAGATTCTCGGGGAGATGCCGTCGAGGAAGATAATAGGCCATGGGACTTGGCTGGATAAGGTTGCCGCTGAGCTCATCGAGCGGGAGAAGAGGTTGGGCAGAAGCCTAGAGATGATATGGACTGAGAGCGGGCTTGGAGCCTCTGGGATACCTCATGTTGGAAGCATGGCGGATGCCGTCAGAGCCTATGGGGTTACGCTTGCTCTTAGGGAGCTTGGATACAGATCTGAGAGCATAGCTTTCACCGATGACATGGACGGCCTGAGAAAGGTTCCAGCGGGGATGCCGAGAGAGCTTGAGGAATATCTGCTCATGCCCGTCTCCTCGATCCCAGATCCATATGGGTGTCATGAGTCCTATGCAAGCCATATGAGTGGGATGCTGAGAGAAGCTTTGGAGAGGGCGGGGATAGAGTGCAAGTATATGTCGGGCAGGCAGGCATATGCTTCAGGGATCCTCTCAGACAACATTCACGAGATCCTTCTCAACGCTAGGAGGATTGGGGAGAAGATAGAGGAGCTTACAGGTCAGGCGAAGTTCAAGCAGATCTTACCGTACTTCGCGATCTGCAAGGAATGCGGCAGGATATACACGACTCAAGCCTATGAGTATGATCCGAAGAGGAGGGTCGTCAGATATAGATGCGTAGGCGTGGAGGTCGGCGGAAGATATTTTCAGGGATGCGGATATGAGGGTGAGGCGGATATAAGGAGAGATGATGGTAAGCTCGCATGGAAGACCGAGTTCGCCGCCAGGTGGAAAGCTCTAGACATAAGGTTTGAAGCCTATGGGAAGGATATAGCGGACTCGGTGAAGGTCAACGATTGGATCTCGAGGGAGATCCTCAGGTTCGAGCCTCCCATGCACGTTAGATATGAGATGTTCTTAGACGCCTCGGGGAGAAAGATCTCGAAGTCTCTTGGAAACGTCTTCACCCCCCAGCTCTGGTATAGGTATGGGAGCCCGCAAAGCCTCCTTCTCCTTCTCTTCAAGCGGGCTACGGGGACGAGAATCCTGACGCTTCAAACCATTCCGAGGCTGATGGATGAGCTTGACTTCCTAGAAGACGTTTACTTCGACAAGGTCAGGGTGGAGGATGAGCTTGAGAGAGCGAAGCTCAAGGGCTTATATCTTTACTCCTACCTCCTAAAGCCTCCTGAGAAGCCTTCCGTCCACATACCCTACTCCCTGATAGTCGAGCTCGCCGTCGCCGCTCCAGAGGATAAGAGGCTGGAGTTCGTCATGAGCAGGCTAAGAAAATATGGGTATGAGATAGATGAAAGGGCGGAAGAAAAGATTAGGCTCGCAGTGAGCTACGCCGCGGATCTAGGGGTCGTCGAGAGGAAGCCCGTGAAGCTTTCAGAGCAGGAGAGAAAAGCGATTCTAGAGCTGATAAGGAAGATCGAGGCTGCGGAGAATGCTGAAGAGGTTCAGTCTGCGATATTTCAGGCCGCGAGGAACAACGGTTTAAGCCCAAGAAGCTTCTTCAAGACGCTTTACCAGATCTTTCTTGGAAGAGATCGCGGCCCCAGGCTCGGACCATACATCTGGGATCTCGGGAAGAGCCGCGCCGTAGAGATTCTTCGGTCGAATGTCGGCTAGCGGCTTACAATACTTATATACGAGGTGAGACATGCTAGTCTGCTAAAAAGGAGTCGTAAAGGAATGAGTGAGTTAGTAAAGATAGGTCAGTTAACCCCGCGTTCTAGAAACGTGAACTTGATCGCAAGGGTTGTAAGCAAGTCTCCAGAAAGGGTTGTATCATCGCAATACGATCAGAAGGAACATAGGCTTAGCGAGCTCTTGATAGCGGATGAGACCGGAGCGATAAACCTAGTCCTTTGGGACGATAGGATAGATGAGGTTAAAGAGGGATCCACGATAAAGATAACGAACGGTTTCATAAAGCTCTTCAGGGGAAGAATGCAACTAAACCTCGGAAGATATGGAGCCGTCGAGGAAGTCGAGGAAACCGCGATAGGGGAAGTGAACCTAGATAACAACCTGTCTGAGACCCCTCAGCCGCAAGCAGGATTCGGGAGAAGACCTCAAAGAAGATTCAGAAGAAGGTAGAAAAGCCCCCTGAGGGCCGCATACCTCAAACCACCATTTTTCTCAATTTTCCGCACGAAAGCATTACGCGAAAGCCAGCTGCTCACTGAAAGTTAAGTGAGATCTTAGAAGTCAGTATATCAGAAAACTCGAAAAAAAGATGCTGTAGATCTTGGATAAATGCTTTTAAGCCTGGGCGGAGCTGATTGATCGTGGTCGGGAATGCCGCGAAGGGTTTTCGTGGAGATTCCCGATGAGTATCTAGATAACTGGAGGAAGCTTCAAGAGCTTTATGGATTGGATGAGAAAGAGCTATTGTGGAAACTGATTGAGGATGAGATTAGTGTCATGGTTGGTAGAAAGGAGAAAGATGCTTACGAAAGAATTGAGGCTGCCATTAGGGAGATCCATAAGGTCTTGGGAAAGGATGCCTTAGAGGAGTTTTCTCACCATATCGAGATTCTTGCAAAAAAGCTAATAGAAGAGGTGAGAGAATAGTGGTTTCGCCCACAGATTTATCTGATATGATTTGGTGTCCGAGAATACCTTGGTTTAAGTCCCTAGGCGTTCAAACATCATCTTCGCACAATACTAGGAAGGGCATGTACATCCATAAGACAATTGAGGACTTGTTTAACCAAATCAAGTCTATGCTTTCCCTACAAATTCCAGGAAAAATCATAGGAACCGAGATTTATTTGCCGCGGAATAAGAGAAGCGAGGACACTTTGGGCTTGGTCGGCCGCATAGATGTTTTAAGGCAGACCTCTGAGGGCTTCATAGTTCAGGAGCTTAAGTCCTGTGATCCGCCTATGAGAGGATGGATTTATGAAACTCATCGAGTACAACTTAATGCTTATGCGTATTTAGCTGAGGTTGATGGATTCTCACCTATCATATGCGGTGTGATAATTTACCGAGATCTGATACCTAGAGAAGTTGAACCCGACATAGATTCCGTGCCGAATCTTATTCAGAGATATTATAAGCTCAAGGAGTCTTACGTCATGCCCCAGGGGAAGTATGAGAACTGTCAATATTGCTCCTATCGGCCTCTATGCTCAATATTGCCCAGGAAAGCTAAGATCACTAAGGAGCAACTACTTTCCTTGAGAGAGCTAGATCTGACTGAGAGATAACTACGCCGTTCTCAAAGATACACGGCACACCTATTTATAAGCGGGCTTAAGGTTAGCTGAGAGCCTAAGAAGGGTTAAACAGTTTAAGGTAAGCGTGCTCAAATTTTAGATACGTATTTGGCGAAAGAGTTATCAAGGAGAGCTTAGGCGAGTAATAGTTCAATATTGTT
>CAYXHS010000015.1:0-16847 GCA_964465105.1 uncultured Nitrososphaeria archaeon | reverse complement strand
CCAGAGTTGAGAGCCTCACCATGGTGGAGGAGAAGTAGACGCAGAGGATCGCGAACGCGCCTAAGATTATGTCTTCATCCCGCTTCCTCCTAAACGCGTAATAGAGCCCTATAGCGAGTAAGAGTATCTGGAAGCTCAGATCCCTGAACATTATTCCCCAGGTCGAGAGCTGGTTTTCCGCGACCGAGATCACTATCGGAAGCTCGTATCGAAGCCAGGGGAGAGCAACGCTCAAGAACTTTAGGCCAGGCAATCCTATCATCCCGAGGCTTAGAATCCCGAATATGCTCACGACGCCTGCTAGGACGACATAGTAGGGAAGCCTTCTGAAGTGCCTGTTTTCTGGCAGGATCCTTGAGATCTCGAAGGTGAGCAAGATCGCGAAGGCGGCGAATCCTGACAGTATGGTTATTTCCTTGAGATAGCCTGGGCCGAGCTTCGGAACCATTATCGCTATGAGGGTGTAGGTGGAGAAGGTCGTGGTGAACGCGACCAAAAGCTCTCTCCTATATCTTCCCAGCAATGCTAGCAGGACCGTGATGAGCGGGATGAAGGCCAGCGGGAACTTCGCCGCGCCCCAGCTTGCGGCCATGTATCCCAGGGAGAAGCCTGAGAGCAAAGCATAGGCTATTACCCCGCGGCGGCTTCTCTCCTCTTTCACGGCGTTGATGTAAGCCCATAATCCTATCAGCATCAGCGGTATGCCTATGCTCTCATCATCAAACCATCCGAACAAGCTTCTCTCAATATGCCCCGTGCTCACCGCCAAGAAGAACGCGGAGAGAAGTCCAGCAGGCTTTCCCCCCAGCTCCTTACCCAGAAGATATGCGAAGATTATCGCGACGACCGCCATGGCGGGTGGGAAGATCGCTGCTAGCTCAAGCAAGTTTACCTCGATCCCTATTCCGTGGAGCACGTGGTAGATGAAGGCGGCCATGAATGGGAGACCTGGGAAAGCTGTTCTCCCAACGTCCCTCCCGTAAGGATACCATGAGGAGTAGTCATGCCAGCTGAAGAACTCGAGGTATCCCCTCCATCCACGCTCAACGATGAAGTTCAGCTCCTTGAACTGCATCCAGGGATCGAATTCGGTCAGGTAGACGCCCCACCTTAAGGGCAGGATCCTTATCATGAAGCCTAGGAAGATTATCAACGTGAGCAAAAACATCTCGATGAGGGTCCTTCTCCCGCGGAGGGCTTTTCCAAGAGACCTTATGACCGCGTTATCTCTAAGCCTGCTCATCAAGCCTCAGCGCCACCTAACAATCTTCCAATTTATGGGTTTTCCTCCCCCAGCCTTAAGAGCCTTCTAAGCCTTTATGCCATACTCCTCTCCAGAGCAGTATACGTAACCCTTAACTCGCCTGATGAAGGACTTGCAGATGAAGCATCTCGGGAAGGGGACTTTCTCTCCCTTGAGAGGACATTCGACGTATTCCCTCTTATTCAGAAGCTTTCTCCCCATGACTCCTCTGAGAGCTTCTGAAACTTCTTTTTCCAGCCGTAAGGCTTTATCCGCCTTCTTCACCTCCACCACGAACTTCGCTTCCTTCACCATGCTCCTCAATCATTCTTTGCTGGATGTTTTTAAATGATCCCCTGAGAGGAATCCTTTTAATTAGGTCTAAAATTGGGGTCAGCTGGATGAGCGGAGACATAGATCTGTCAAGGTTCTTCCCGATAACGAAGGATGAGAAGTCTGGAGCGCTTCTCTGGAAAGACCTCCGATCCCTAACCCTCCAATACATTATCCCAGTCGGCAGGCTGAGCAAGTTCCTCGAAGGATTAGCTAATGGAATTCTATACGGTGCGAAATGCCCTGCATGCGGAGCGAAGTATTTTCCTCCGAGAGCTGATTGCTCGTGCTGCGGCTCAAGCGATATGGAGTGGGTCGAGGTTAGCAGGAAAGGCAAGCTCCTAGCCTATGCCGTAGTCAACGTCAAGCCTGAGAGCTATCAATCCTATGATGATTACATCGTCGGAGTGGCGGAGACCGAGGACGGGTTCAAGGTTCTCGCATGGGTGAAATGCGATGATCCCAGCAAGCTGCGGCGAGGAATCGATGTTAAGCTGGAGATACCGAAAAGAGAGAGAAATGATCTGATCCTATACTGGATGGTTCCAGTCGGACAGGGTTAAGGGAAGCCCTTCAGGCTTTCACCCGCTTCTCCTATGGCTCGAGACTATCGAGAGGACATCCCTATCCTTAAGCTTGTAGCTCGCAGGAAGCCTTAATCCAGTTCGAGCGTCAATGGCGTATAGTATTCCCTTTGCGAGGTCGCTATGGATCTCTCTCGCGAGGTCTTCTACCGTGGCCCCCTCGGGCATCAGGTAGGTATCTGGAAGGATGTTACCCTTATGATCTGCTAACTTCTTTATGTCATAGACGGGGTAAACTGCGCTCATCTTCAGAAGCTTGAAGACCGCGACGTTCAAGGCGAACTGAACTCCAGTTCTCATATACTCATCTAGAATCTTTCTTCTGATGATCTCAAGCGCCCACTTCTGCTTGTCGGTCAGGGCGGAGGAGTTTATTATCTCAAATTTTTCCTCTCCTGGAACATATTTTATCAGGCCTCTTTGCTCCGCCCTCCTGAGGATTAGCTCCGCTTCAGCGCTGCACGGAATAATGATCTTGTCGACAAGCTGATCTCTAAGCCTCTGGAAGTTTTCGGGAGCCGTATCGAGGTCCATCTTGTTCGCGACCACTATTGTGGGCTTTGAGATCTCCCTAAGAGCGGCGGCGAACTTCCTATCGTCTGAAGGGGTCCAGTTCTCGAAATCTTTCCTATCGAGCCCTGTCGCCTCTAAGGCCCCTCTAATATCTTGGGCCGTCACCTTTATTCCCTTGAACACTTCTTCCATGGCCTCTGGGAGGTCCAAGCCCTTTCTCAGTCCCTTGATTATCTTGTCTTCAGAGCGGTCGAGAAGCTTTATGAACCACATCACGAGCTCCTCCTCAATATCATAGTAGTCCGCAAGCGGGTCTCCCGTCCCAGGCTCGGTCAGCCTCCCCTCCTCGTCAACGCTTCCACTCGCGTCGACGACGTGGAGAAGAGCATCCGACTGAGAGGCCACCGATAGGAACTGGTTTCCAAGACCTTTTCCAGCCCAGGCTCCCTTGATCAGACCTGGCAGGTCTATGAGCTCTATCGGTATGTGCCGCCACCCGTCAACGCACTTAGAGTTCCTCGGATTATCCTTCACATTAAACTCCCTGCAAACGCATAGAGTGACCACGTGAGCTGTTCCATAGTTCGGCTCCTTCGTGGTGAAGGGATACGTGGAGATTTCCGCGGCTCCTAGGGTGGCGGCGTTGAAGAACGTGGTCTTACCCGTGTTCGTCTTCCCTATAAGCCCTATCCGAACCAACACCAAGCTGAAGAGCTCACCTCAACCATATAGGAAACAGGCTAATAGAAAACCTTATCCTAGAAGGGAATTTGATGAAAAGAAAAACCCGTTTTAAAGGGGAAGCACGCTCCTGCCCAGCTGAGCGTTGATCACCATCGCAGCCGAAGCATATAGCGCGCTCAGTCCGCAGAAGATTCCCTCTATCCCAGCTATTCTCAGGACCAGCGGTGAGCCCGTTGCGTGCAGGACGAAGAAGCCTGCGGCGAGCAGGAAGAAGAGTATCGTCAAGGTCGTGAAGACGAGCGGTATCGCGAACCTCGAAACCTTGAAGGAGCCTACCGTCATGTATAGGGTGAAGATCCCCCATAGGAACATGGCGTACGCCATCTCTATGCCTGTCAGCGATAGAACTCCGAGGGAATCTAAGACCACCGCGAGTGCTAAAGCTATCCAGAAAGCCCCATAGGAGGTGAACGCCGTCAACCCGAAAATGTCTCCTCTTCTACCCTCTATGATCCCGGCGGCGAATTGAACCGCTCCACCGTAGAAGAATCCGAGGCAGAAGGTGAGCAGAGGCTCCTCGACTAGGCCAGCGTTATGGATGTTCAGGAGAACCGTGGTAAGGCCGAAGCCCGCTAAGCCGAGCGCTGCTGGAGAAGCCCAAGCCTCCTTTTCAGACATATCGGTCAGCTTTTTGAAACTTCTTATAAACCTTTGTAACGCCTGCTCGAAGCATAAGAAGTTTAAGCTACATGAATCCTACTAGAAGAAGCATAACCACAAGCATCACGTTTAAAGCTATCAGGATCGTGATCCCGATTTGAGAACCTAGAGAACTTCCTCCCGCCCCCATCACCAAAAAATGCCATAGCTGAATGTTTAATCGTTTCTTTTCTAGAATGGGGTTTAGCTATATCGAGGGGTTGCCCTGGTAGTTCTAGAGAGATTATGGGCTGGGCTTCCACATTCTAGAATGAGAGGTTAGGCTGATTTGCTCTCTTCTCTTTCCTGAGCTTGCTCCTCTGGCCTCAGCTCCAGCATGGATTTCAGAAGCTCCTTTTGTTCGATCTCGACCTTCGTTCTCCAGCCTATGGTGAGCATATCGTCGTCGAGCTTCTCCACATATCCTCTTCTGACTGCTCTCTCGACGTGCGCCTCCGCCTTCCATCTAGGGAACTTCGTCTCAAGGACTTCTAGAACATCTCTGAGAGGAGCCTTTCCTCCCCTGCTCATGAGGATCGAGAGGGTTACGGCGAGCGCTGCGACCTCATCTATGCTCCAGCCCGCGGTTACCAGATCCGAGAGGGTTAGGGGGTGAGCTAAAACCACGTAGAACCTCGCCTTATCAAGATCCTCCCCCTCCTCGAATACCGTCTTGACCTCAAGCCCTATCCTTTTGAGATACGAGTTCAAGGCGTCGACGACCTTCATGTAGTTCTTGCCGAGCCTATACTTCAGCTCCCAACCTTTCACCCCAGGCTTGCGATGGCTTCTGAAGAGCAGCATGGCCGCCGCGGTCATTAGCCTCCTAGAGAAGGTGTCCTCGCTGCTCACTCTGCTTCACCTCCCATAACTATGACTAGCGAGGCGGGCTGCCTTCGCTCCGCTTTCCTCTCCCTGGGTATGAGCTTTATCTCGTTTTTCAGGGGGTTTCTTCTCACGTCAACATATCCATCAGTTATCAGAAAGCTTAGAAGATATGCTCGTTCAAAGCTTTCCTCCAGGTTTCTTCCTTTGATGAAGCTCCAGTAATCGACTTCTCCCCTCGATTCATATTCCCTGAGAAGCTCTTCATGTAGCTTCTTCAGCTTCTCCGCTACCTCCTCCTCAGGCTTTATGCTGCCCTTGATAAGCTCGACATCCCTGCGGGTAACCTTCCATCCCCAGCTTCTCTCACCAGCCCTCGGAGGCAAGCTTAGAAAGTGGTCTGCTCCTTGTCTCAGCCTCTGAATCGTGATCTGCTCGAGCGAGATTATCGGCCTCCAAGCCTTCAGGAACGCCCTTACTATGGACTTCTTGTCCATGGCGATCAGCCGCGTCTCGATCATCTGAGCGTCGACGAAGAGGGCTTGCGCTCTCTCCTTGAGCCACCGCTGTTGAAGGGCGATTAGGGTCGCGATCCTATACATGGTCTCGGCATCTAAGATGTAGTGGTCGAGCGTCTTATTCTCCTCGAGCATTCTCCTGAGCTTCATCAGGAGATCTCTCACGTTGACCGTGAACGGGTTAAGCCCCCTCCTCTCTATGTTCTCGCATATCTGGATAACCTTCTCAAGCTCCTCCTTAGAGATCTTGAATGACTTCCCGCTCACTCGCTCAGCCTCCCTATCGCGGACCGTCCCCCGACGTTCTGAACCAAGATTATGTTCACGCCCTCTTTGACTGGAATCCTTCCAGGGGTTATTATGATGTATTGGGTTCTAGGTTCTTCCTCCGCCACGTTCAGCAGAAGTTTGATCATTCTCTCCCGATTCAAGGGGTCGAGATGGACATCGAACTCGTCGACAGCCCTGAAAGGAGATTTGACATATCTCTGCAAGGCGAGGAGAAAAGCTAGGGTCCCGACGATCCTCTCTCCGCCGCTATGAGTTTGAGCGTCTAGTATTATGGGTTCCGCGCCCCTAAACCCGACGTGAAGCTCTAGAGAAGCCTTCTCGGGATCTTCTAGGTTTCTCAGAACTATTCTTCCTCTCCCCTCCACGCTTGAGAGTATCGCATCGAATTGGGGCTCGACCTTGCTTATCAGATCTCTGAGAAACTTCCTCCAAACCTCCTTCCTATACTCAACCTCCTCTAGGGCCTTCTTCAGGTTCTCCTCGACCTCCATGGACCTTTGCTCGGTCTCACGGTATCTCGCATCGGCGACAAGATACATATCCTCAGCTTCCTCCAAAACCTCTCCAAGCGACGCTATCTTGAGGGAAGTGGTCTTGATCTCCTCGAGAATCTCACTTGGCTTTCTCTCGACCTTAACCCTCTCGCCTAGAGCGGAGGCGTTTCTAATTCTTTCCGTGAGCTCTTTCTCAAGTCTCCTAAGCTCATAGCTTAGTCTCTTCTGCTCGGACTGATTCACCTTGAGCTTGTATTTCGAGACCTCGGCGGCCCCCTTCTCCTCAAGCAGTATGTCTAGATCTTTCTCGAAGCCTTCTAGATTTACGAGCTCACCCCTCTTAACAGCATCTATCAGCTCTATCAAGCTTCTCCTGATCCTGTCAACCTCGAGCTCATGATATTCTATCTCTCCTCTAAGCTTCCTCTCCTCGAGCACGAGTGCGTCGATCCTCTCCCTAACCCTGCTCACCGAAGCCTCCATCTCAGCTACCAGAGCCCAAGCGTATTCCAGCTCCAGCCTCCTCTTCTCATCCTCTAGTCTCCTCTTCATCAAGAGCTTCTCATACTGCTCCTTCCAGTAGCTGACCGCAGCCCTAGCATCCTCTAAAGCCCTCTTCAAGCTTCTCTCTTGAGCCTGTATATCTCTCAGCTTCGCCTCAGCCTCTACTATCCTCTGCCTGAACTGAGATGCCCCGACAGCGTCCTCAACCATTCTGAGCTTCTCGATGTTGTTCCTCGCCGCGAACTCCTCGATCATGTTCTGATGCATTATTATCAGCATGTTGCTCGGGTTTATCCCGAGCCTTCTGAGGAGGTGGTCGGCCTCCGCCTTCGTCTTGAGCCTGTTGTTGATGTAATGCCAGTACTCGCCGCTTCTCTTCAGATACCTGGTTACGACGAGCTGATCGGAGTTAAGCCAGGGGATCGGCCTTTTCCCATCAACCTCCCTGTTGTCGAAGATCACGGTCAGCCTAGCAGCCTTCTCCCCTCTGCGTATGAGGTCGCTGAGCTTTCCAGCCCTATCCGTGTAGGTTTGGCCAAGGGCAACAGCTATCCCAAGAAGTATCGAGGATTTTCCAGCTCCATTCGGCCCAGTTATGAGGTTCAGGCCAGGGGTGAGCGTGATCCTAGAATACTCATGGCTCATGAAGTTCTCTAGGATGACCTCTCGGATGTAGGTGCCCGTAGCCTTGGCCGCCTCCTTCAGGGTGCTTGCTGACTTCTCCGCTTCCATCTCTCCAAGCCGAGATGAAGCCACCTCATATTAAGGGATACGCCCAACCCCTCCAGGAAGATATTTTACGAGAATACGGCGATAATTTTCCAAGAAGCATCTCCCAGCTGAATAAAAACTATTTTAGGATGCTTCGCGAGTTCTGTTTTTAGAGGGCTTAGCCGCGGATGGTGGCGCTAGGTGGTGGAGATCGAGATAAAGACGACGCTAGAAAAGTTTAGAAGGTTTCTGATATTAAACACCTGCTACTCATTCATCCCCAAGGGCTACCTGAAAGACCCATCGATCTTCCCAGAGAGGGACAGCTCTCCAGGGAGGATCTATGTTGAGGCTCTCTCGAAGCTGGACCTAGGGGTGATAAGGGATATACGGTTCGTGAAAGCCTATGAGGTCCTCGGGATAATATACTGCTCGAAGAGCGGGAACACGAATCTGATCTGGAGGCAGGTGAAGGGAGCTCTCGGAAAGGTTTCTGGGAAGGCTTCGCCGAACTCGATCGTGAACCTTATTGAAGCGGGAGCCCTCCCGAGATCCTACGTAAAACAGTTCTTGAAGGAGTTTGAGGAGAAAGCGAAAGAGCCTAGGTCAGAAGAGCCGTAGTTTCGCCGAACATTTCCTGCAGAGCTTATAGGACTTGTAATCTGTGTCTAGGATCGAGTTGCTGAACGCCATGACGCATCTCTTGTCGCTGCAGTGGGTTAAGCCGTGCAGGTGGCCGACCTCGTGAACCGCCTCCTTAACAGCCCTCTCGGCGAGGAGCTTGTGGTCAGGTGGCTGACCATAGAATTCTGGAAAGAGCCTGTGAAGAGATATTATCGCAACTCCTCTCCATGCCAGCCCGAACACGAAATTCAGGTTTGCAGCGTAAAGGTCTTTATCCGTTACCAGAAGAATGTATTCGTCCTTGCTTAAGGCTAGCCTATAGTATTGAACGATCCTCCAAGCGTCATACTGGCCCCTCTCGGGATTCAGAAACTCTTCTCCGATCAGGTTCTCCCTAAGCCTCAGCTCAACCTCAGCCCCATAGATCTCTCCAAGAGCTCTAGCTATCTCCCCTAGAACTCCCTCATCCTTGAACTCGGAAACTATGACTATCTTCATGATCTTCTCCTCGGCCTCCTTTTGAGTGTATGACCGCATCTGGGGCAAGGATCTCCAGGTTTTCCCTCGCCAGCCCACTTGCACACGCTACAATAGGTCTCCCAGCTTATTATCTCCTTTATCCCCTTATGAAGTATAGGCTTTACCTCGATCTTCAGTCTCGAGGCTAGGTTCTGAACCGAGTAATCCGATGTGATTACACATACGTTCCAATCCTCCTCCTTAAGCTGGAGGGCTAAAGCAAGAACGCTTAGATCCGCTTCCGAGAGTCTTTCCTCCCCCATCTCTGAAGCTACCTCTCTGATCTTCTCAACGTATTCGGGCTTCGGGTCCATAATCTTGATCATTTCGCCCTCCCTGCTCGCAAGCGCTCTATACTCTGCTCCCCCATATCTCGCCTCCTCCAGGATCTTGCTCGAGGTGATCGCGATGCCTTCTGAGATCTGGGTGAAGCCTAGGATGAAGGCGGCTGAGTCTAAGATCACCGCTCTTCTAGCCGAGCTTCTTCCTGACCCTTCTCGCAAAGCTTTCACCCAAGCCTAGCCTTATGAAGCTCGCAAACCTCTCAGACTTCCTAACCCTCAGCCTAACCACTTTCTCATCAAACTTCTTAAGCCTATATCCATCAAGCAAGATCACGATCCCATAATCTCCAGAAACGGCAACCTCAAGCTCATGACCGAGAGATAGAACCATGGGCCTGAGCTTAGTGATCGGGCAGACAGGGACGAAGACCGCGCTCTCAAGTGAGTCATCAACTACTGGGCCTCCTGCCGAGAAGGCGTATGCGGTTGACCCCGTCGGGGTGGAGATTATAAGGCCGTCAGCTAGCCCTTCGACGAGCTTCACATCATCTCTGAAAACTTCTATGCGGAGGGTTTTGCCCATGACCTGCGATCCGATGTATGCTTCGTTGAGAGCATCTCCGATCTTCTCGGCCTCGGTTTCTAGGGAGATCATGAGCTTTCGCTCAACATCATATTCTTCTGCCAAAATCCTTCTAAGGGCTTCCTCAAGCATCCCAGACTCAACCTCGGTGAGAAAACCCCCTCTCCCGAAGTTTATCCCCAAGATCGGCGTCTCCGACTTCGACAAGGCTCCGACAGCCTTTAAGATCGTCCCATCGCCGCCAAGCGTTATAACAGCATCTAAGCCGGCTGGAAGCTTCTCGCCTATGAGCTTAGAGGCGCCATAAATCTCCGCCGATTCTCCGCCCCGCTCTAGTATATGCTTCGCTCGCTGAGCTGCCTCAAACGCCTCCTCGCTCTTCTCCGTGTAGACGACTGCGTAAAGCTTCCTCATTCTACCAATCCTAAACCTCGCCTCCCGAACCTATTTAATGTTTGATCGCTTCTCCCCGCAGGAGACAGCACACTTATAATCTTGATGTCAAGTTTTCCGCTGAGCCATGATCCGCAGGGATGAGGTTCTCGAGGTCGTCGGAAAGTATTCGTTGGATGATCTCAGGATAGGGGTTCTGGGAAGCCACTCCGCCTTGGAGATATGCAGGGGGGCGAAGGATGAGGGATTCAAGACGATCGTCGTCTGCCAGAGGGGAAGGGAGAAAACCTACGCCAAATATTACAGGAGTAGGAGAAGATTTGGCCGAGAGCTAGGCGTTGTAGATGAGGTAATCGTGTTAAATAAGTTCAAAGACATGCTAGATGAGAAAGTCCAAGGGGAGCTCAGATCGAAGAACACCCTCTTCGTTCCCCACAGGTCTCTATGCGTCTACGTCGGCTACCAAGCTCTGGAAAACGAGTTCAAGGTTCCGATTTTGGGGAACAGGTTTCTGTTGAAGGTCGAGGAGCGAGACGTGGAGCGGAACCAGTATTACCTCATGGAGAAGGCTGGAATCCCCTATCCCAAGATCTTCAAGGATCCATCCGAGATCGATCGCCTCGTCCTGGTCAAAGCTCCAGAAGCCGCGAGAGGATTTGAGCGGGCCTTCTTCCTAGCATCCTCCCCGAGAGAGTTCGAGGAGAAAGCCGAGGAGCTTCTGAGAAAGGGGATGATAACCGAGGAGGGGTTGAAGAAAGCGGTCATAGAGGAGTTCGTGATAGGAGCCCCCTTCAACTTCAACATGTTCTACTCGCCTCTCAGCGGAGAGGTAGAGCTTCTGGGAATAGACACTAGGAGGCAGACGAACCTCGAGGGAATAATGAGGATCCCAGCCACGCATCAAGCCGAGGTGCTTAGACATCTCGAGCTTAGAACGATAGAGGTCGGGCACATCGCCTGCACGCTTAGAGAGTCTCTTCTAGAAAGGGTCTTCGAGCTCGCGGAGAAGCTCGTGAAGGTTGCGAAAGAAGAGTATCCTCCTGGGATAATAGGCCCCTTCGCCCTTCAAAGCATGGTGGTTCCAGGGCCCCCTCATGAGGATATAATCGTATATGATCTGAGCGTTAGGGTTCCAGGGTCTCCAGGAACAAAGTTCACTCCCTACTCGGAGAACCTATGGGGCTTCTCGATGAGCGTTGGTAGAAGGCTCGCCCTAGAGGTGAGGGAAGCCTTAAAGCAGGACAGGTTGATGGAGCTCCTAACATGATCCCGAGAAGCCGAATACTTGAGATCCTTTCAGGCTATCGAGGGCAAGACATCAAGGTAGCTACAATATGCTCTCATTCCTCTCTTCAGATATTTCACGGAGCTAGGCTCGAAGGCTTCGGCACCATCGGGATAGCCCTAAAGAGGAATAGGGCATACTATGAGAGCTTTCCGAAGGCCAGCCCAGAGATCATGCTGGAAGTTGAAAGCTATCAGGACCTCCTCAAGGAGGAGCTTCAGGATAAGCTCATCCGCGAAAACGCCTTGATAATTCCTCATGGATCGTTCGTTGAGTATGTCGGAGCAGAAAACATCCTCGAGAGATTCAGGGTTCCGATGTTCGGGAACAGGCTTACTCTCCACTGGGAGGGTGATAGGCGGAGGCAGAGAAGATGGCTTGAGGAAGCTGGCGTGAAGGCTCCAAGACAGTATAGCTCCCCAGACGAGATAGATCGGATGGCGATAGTCAAGCTTCACGGCGCCAAAGGAGGTAGAGGATACTTCAAGGCGGCGAGCCCAAGTGAGTTCAGGAAGAAGCTTGAGGAGCTTAAGTCCAGAGGGCTGATAGCTGAAGAAGCGGAGATCGTGATCGAAGAGTTCATCCCAGGCGTCAGATATTATCCCCACTTCTTCATATCCCCCCTAGAGAAGCCAAATCTCCCAGAGCTTGATTACGGCAGGATTGAGCTTCTCGGAATAGATCGAAGGCTGGAGGTGATCGATGAGATCTATCGAGGTCTTCCCGATATCATCGAAGACTACATGGACTACACGGTAACTGGGAACGTTCCAGCGGTCGTTAGGGAAAAGTTCATCGTCGAGATACTTCACGCGGCGGGAAGAGTTGCCTCAGCCTCGAGAAAGCTCTTCAACCCTGGTTTAATAGGCCCCTTCTGCCTTGAGATGGTTTATCATCCGAGGAGAGGGTTCACGGTGTTCGAGGTCTCTGCGAGGATAGTCGCTGGGACGAATCTCTATCCCCTTGGGTCGCCTTACTCTCCATACTATTATGATGAGCCCATGTCTATGGGAAGGAGAATTGCGAGGGAGATAAGGAGAGCATTGAATCGGGGTATGCTTGATCAGCTGGTCTACTAGCTTATCTCGCCTTCTCGATGAAATACTCATGAAGCCTCGTGTCATCTGATAGCTCTGGATGGAATGAGAGGCCGATTAGATTACCTTGCTCGACTCCGACGACCTCCTCTCTATGGTAAGCGAGGGGTTTAGCCTTGCCGTAAACCTTGAGTATTCTTGGGGCTCTGATGAAGACTCCTGGGAAAGGCTTCTCGCTGAAGGTGAGGGTTATGGGAGCTTCAAAGGAGTCCACCTGCCTTCCATAAGCATTTCTCAAAACCTCGACATCGAGCAGCTCAAGAAAGCTTTGACCTGGAACTCCCCCGCGGACTTTTCTCGCGAGAAGTATTAGCCCAGCGCAGGTTCCCATGATAGGCAGCCCTTCTTCTCCAAGCTTTTTTACGTTCTCGAATAAACCGTTCTTGCTCATGAGCTTTGAGATAGTTGTGCTTTCTCCTCCTGGGATTATCAAGGCCGACACGTTCTCAAGCTGTTCTCTCCTCCTGATCCAGATAGCCTCCCCTCTAAGATTAAGCCTCGCTAAAGCTCTTCTAACGGACTCTATATGCTCGGTTACAGCTCCCTGAACTCCTATCACTCCTATCCTCATAGCCCTCTTTCTTCCATCCTAACCGCGAGCTTTTCTACCTCCAATCCTCTCATGGGCTCTCCAAGATCCTTACTTATCTCAGCTAGGATGTCGGGCTCATCGTAGTGGTTTACAGCCTCGACTATCGCTCTAGCCATCTTCTCGGGGTTGGAGCTCTTGAATATCCCGCTTCCAACGAAAACCCCATCCATCCCCATATGCATCATTAAGGCGGCGTCAGCTGGGGTCGCAACTCCTCCAGCCGCGAAGTTCACGACTGGAAGCCTTTGAAGCCTCCTTATCTCCAGAAGGACGTCATAGATTCCCTTAACGATCTCCTCATAGGTGTATTCCTCAAACACCTTCTCATCCTTGAGAACCTGCTGCGGAAGTCCGCACTTCGCCTTCACATCCATGCTGAGCCTCAGATAGGGCTTCGAGAACTCCTCCGCCACGCGGTAGATCTGCTCATCGGTCAGATGCTTGAGAAGCCTGATGTTGTGGTTGACGAGCCTTATGTGCCTCACTGCCTCAACTATGTTCCCAGTTCCAGCCTCACCCTTGGTCCTTATCATGGCTGCACCCTCCCAGATCCTCCTAACGGCCTCGCCAAGGTCCCTCGCGCCGCAGACGAATGGGACGTTAAACTTTCTCTTGTCTATGTGGAAGTACGTGTCGGCTGGAGTTAAGACCTCGCTCTCATCGACCATATCCACTCCAAGAGCCTCCAGGGCGAGAGCCTCGGCGTAATGGCCTATCCTAGCCTTAGCCATGACGGGTATCGTAACCGCATCCATTATCTCCTGAACCTTCTTCGGATCAGCCATCCTCGCGACCCCTCCAGCCTTCCTTATATCCGCTGGAACCCTCTCCAAAGCCATCACCGCGACCGCTCCAGCCTCCTCAGCGATTATCGCCTGCTCCGCCGTCGTAACATCCATTATAACCCCGCCCTTAACCATCCTAGCGAACCCGCGCTTCAGCCTCTCAGTTCCCTTCTGCTCAATAACCCGAAGAATTTCCATAGTCCGTGAGTAGTCTCCCTCAGGAGTTATATAAAACTTTCCAGAAATAAAGAACAAGATAAGATTGCATTTTTAGATTTCTCCAAAAATATAAATACATCTACCATAGAGAAAATATGCCATGTCTGAGTCTGAGAATATAGAAAATCGAAAAATCTCCAGAAGAAAAGCCTTGTCTACTGCTGGTAAGGTTGCGATCAGCGCGATCGTGGCAGGCGCAGTGGCAGGCGTCGGAGGATACCTTGCAGGATCAGCTGGCGTGAAGAAGGAAACCGAGACCGTCACCGTAACCAACACGGTGACGACAAAGATCCCTGGCACCACCGTCACGGTTACAGCTCCTGGCACTCCTGGCGCTACCATCACAAAAACTGAGACGGTCACTACTAGTGTTACTTCAGCGCCTCCAGAAGTTGGCATCGAAGAGTGGCTGAAGAAGGCGGCAGAACCGTTCAAAGGAGCTACAATAAGAATCGTGACGGAATCAACCCCGCCGTCCATGTGGGTGCAAAAGGCGCTAGTTCCGAGATTTGAGGAGTTGACCGGCATCAAGGTTGAGATGGAATTGTTAGGCTGGGATGACGTGTTCAAAAAGGCACTGTTAGATATTGAGGGGAAGAGTGGAATATACGACCTATACTATGTTGATGAGTTAGAGGTCATGGCAACCTTCTTCGATAAAGATGGAATAGTTGACATGTATGATCTCATGGAAACTAAAGCTGACTTGGTTTATCCGGATTTTGACCTTGCCGATCTAATACCTGTCCCATACTTTACCTATGAGGGTAAACTTGCTGGCATTCCCTTCGAGTTCTTCTTGAGATTATACACTTATCGACGCGACCTCTTCGAGGATCCCACGGAAAGGAAGAATTTCGAGGGGAAGTATGGCTGGGAGCTGGCGCCGCCAAAAACTTGGGATGAATATGAGCAGATTGCAGAATTCTTTACGAGACCGCCGGATCTATATGGACATATAACGATGGCTTCTCCAGGGACCATAGCCTTCGACTATTGGATGTTGGCCTGGACTTACGGCGTTCCGAATGGAGGATTGACTATTGGGAGAAGAGTGTCGACGGATGAAGGGGGGCTGCTGGATTCCCAAAGGTCTATCGATTTCTTCCAGAGATACCTCAACCTCTTGAAATACGGTCCTCCTGGAATTGCTAACTTCACGTGGGATGAGTTGAGAAGCGAGTTTATGACTGGCAGAATAGCTCAAGGAATAGTCTTCGGAGACCAGCTGCCAGATGTCGTCGGGAGTCCAGACTCAAAAGTCAGAGGAAAGGTAGACGTGGCTTTACCGCCAGTGGAACCCAAATACTACTTCCCAGGTCTCCCGACGATTTACGGAGATATGGGAGTATGGGCGATATCGTCGACTTCAAAGAATAAAGAAGCTGCACTTCTGTTCCTCCAATGGGTAGCTTGCAAGGAAAACGCGGCAAAAGAAATGGTCGACCTTGGAGGATTATGTACAAGGAAGAGCTTGTTGTTCGGTCCACTCGCCGATGAAGTAGACAAGAAGTATAACTGGCATTATCTCAAGGTGGTCAAAGAGGCGATAATGAGCAACCTGGCCACAGGACCCTTTGCCACCGTTCCTGAGATCCTGACCTACAGAGATATACTCTACACTTGGCTGAGCAAAGCAGTCACAGGAGAGCTGTCATCAGAAGAAGCATTGAGAAGCGCCGCTAGTGAAATAGACAAAAAGATGAAAGAATTAGGGTTTTAACACTACCACAACATATTTTTATACTTTCATCTTCATACTATAGAAACAAACCACGGATGTTAGAGGTGTCGGAACAGCATGAGAAAAAACCTCACTCCCTGGTTGCTGATCCTCGGAGCCTTCACCATCCTTCTCTTCAATGACATTATTCCAACGCTTTACGCATTTTACCTAAGCTTGTTCGTTTATAACATGGTATCAGGTGCTCCTCCTAAATTCGCGTATCTGAATAATTATGTAAACTTACTACGCGATCCGGATATCAACGCCTCATTTTTAAGAGGGTTCACTTTCTCTATCTTAACGACCATTCTCGCCATCATATTGGGTCTCGGAATAGCTTTCCTGATGGCTAAAGACTTCAGGGGAAATAGGTTATTCAGAGTGGTCGTGTGCTTGCCCCTAGCAATACCATACATAACCATAGGAAGCATGTGGAAACTTATGTGCAGCCCGAACATCGGCGTCATACCATATTTCTTAAGAACCCTGGGAATAGTCTATGACATTAGCTCGAGCGGATTACAAGCCTTCATCACGACGTTAGTCATCGACGTATGGCACTGGACCCCCTTGGTGGCGCTAGTACTATTAGCTGCATTGGCGTCTATCCCGCAATCAATTTTGGAGGCGGCGGAAGTCGATGGGGCGACCAGGCTACAGAAATTAAAGCATATTTATCTTCCGATGATGTCCTTTGACATGTTATTCGTTATACTGATAAGGTTCATGGATTCCCTGAAGATTTTCGATGAGGTCTGGATGTTAACCGGAGGTGGGCCAGGGGCTTCAACGCGATACGTGAGTATAGCGTTATATTCTATAGTTTTAAAGAGATGGGACATGGGGTATGGTGCAGCCATTTCGATGGTTTTCGCGTATGTAATAATATTCCTGAGCTGGATCATGAATAAAACCCTGCAGGTGAGGAGAACATGAAGCTGGCTTCTCTTTCTTCTTTGTTGACTTACCTGGCCGTTATACTGATCTCGCTGGCCATTCTTTTCCCCATATATTGGACGATAATAACTTCGCTTAAATCATTAACCGATATATTCAGCATGCCTCCCGTATTGATTCCCTCTAAAATAGAGCCTCTCAATTATTACAGACCCTTTGTTATGGAAGGATATACCAAGCTGCTCATCAACTCCCTTATAGCTAGCATAGGCAACATAATAGTTGTTATACCACTAAGCACTTTAGCCGCATATAGCATCTCCAGGTATAGGTTCTTCGGAGCAGATACCTTCCAATTCTTTGCGTTAACATGTAGAATGGCTCCACCCGCCGCATTCATAGTGCCATACTACATAATGTTCCGTACCATCGGCCTTTATGACA
>CAYXHS010000014.1:0-17388 GCA_964465105.1 uncultured Nitrososphaeria archaeon | reverse complement strand
GCGCGATACTTACGGAGACCACCTTCAGCTGGCCAGGGATGGGAACCTTCCTCCTCGAGAGGATAGAGTATAGGGATTACACGACGGTTCAGGGAACCGTGGTCTTCTTCGCGATAATAGTCTCGGTGGTGAACCTGCTCGTCGACGTGCTTTACGCGTACATCGATCCGAGGATAAGATACTAGGAGGTGACCTCATGTACACGTTTCGCCCGATCCTCGTGAAGCTCGTCCCAAGGATTAGGTTGAGCGCGCTAGGCCTGATCGGAACTGGGATGGTCTTATTCGTGATATTCCTAGCGATATTCGCCCCGCTCTTAACGCCATATGATCCGACTAAGTCCGTCGCATTGAGCCTTCAGCCCCCCTCTTGGGAGCACCCCTTTGGAACGAATAAGATCGGTCAAGATATGTGGAGCAGGGTCGTCTACGGAGCGAGAACGATCCTCGCGGTGGTCTTCCTCTCGACGATATTCTCGATGCTCATAGGGGTCCCCCTAGGCCTGATCTCAGGCTACGTCGGCGGGCTGCTGGACAGGATCCTAGCCATGATAATGGACGCAATCTACGCTTTCCCAGGCTTGATCCTAGCTATAGCGATAGCGGCGGCGATGGGGCCGGGGATAATCAACACCGCGATCTCGATAGCGGTAGTCTACGTCCCGACGTATTTCAGGATGGTTCGGGGACAGACTCTCAGCATAAAGGAGCAGCTCTACGTGGAGGCTGCGAAAGCGATCGGAGCGAAGCCCCTGACGATTCTCACCAGATACATCTTCCCAAACGTCATCTCCATAATCGCGGTGGTCTTCACGCTCAGCGTGGCGGACGTCGTCTTAACCGAGGCGGGCTTAAGCTTCTTCGGCCTAAGCGTTCCAGCCCCAACTCCAGACTGGGGATTCGACCTGAAGGCGGGGCATCCATACCTCCTATCAGGCTACTGGTGGCTCATCACCTTCCCAGGGCTGATGATAATGATACTCGCGATAGGCTTCACCTTCATAGGAGAAAGCGTGGCCGAGTATCTCGGAGCCAGGGAGGTGAGAGCCTAGATGGAGGATCTCCTAAGGATCGAGAACCTCAAGACATACTACTTCGTTCAGGGAGGAGTGATCAAGGCGGTGGATGGGGTAACCCTCACGATAAAGAGAGGCGAGCTGCTGGGGCTGGTCGGAGAATCTGGATCAGGAAAATCAAGCCTAGGCTTATCCATAGTCAGGCTCGTCCCTCCACCTGGAAGAATAGTCAACGGGAAGATCATGCTCAATAATCTCGACGTCTTGAAGCTTCCAGAGAAGGAGCTCAGGAGAATTCGCGGAAAGAACGTGGGTATGATCTTCCAAGACCCATTAACCTCTCTGGATCCTCTCCGAAGGATAGAAGACCAGATGGTTGAGTCGATTCTGGTTCACATGAAGATAGACAGGAAGGAGGCTCGCGAGATAGCCTTAAAGGCGCTTGAGAGGGTTGGAATCTCATCAGATAGGATAAAGGATTACCCGCATCAGCTAAGCGGAGGGATGAGGCAGAGAGTCATGATAGCCATGGCCACCATGCTCAACCCAGATCTCCTGATAGCTGATGAGCCCACGACGGCTCTGGACGTGATAGTCCAGTCTAGGATAATGGATCTGCTGTCAGAGCTGAAGGAGAGCATGAAGATGGCGATACTCCTGATCACCCACGACCTCGCGCTCGTGATCGAGAGAAGTGATCGGGTGGCTGTAATGTATGCTGGGGAACTGTGCGAGGTGGGGACGTCGGAGGAGATCTCGAAGGAACCGCTTCACCCATACACCGAGCTCCTCCTACAATCGATCCCCGACATCGAGAAACCTAAAATGAATTTAAAGTTCATTCCAGGAAGCCCCCCAGATATGAGAAGTCCTCCCAGCGGATGCAGGTTCTGGCCCAGATGCCCGAAAGCGATGGAGATATGCAAGAGGGCGCCGCCTAACACCCTCAAACTCGATGGAAGGATCGTTAGATGTCATCTATATGATGGTGAGAGGAGATGAGCGAGATCCTGAGGCTCGTTGATGTCCGAAAGTGGTTCCCCGTCGAGAAGAGCTTCCTAGAGAGGCTTCTCACCAGACAAAGGCTTTTCGTCAGAGCCGTCGATGGGGTCAGCCTAACCGTCAGGCGCGGAGAGACCCTCGCACTGGTTGGGGAAAGCGGCTGCGGGAAAACGACTCTCGGGAGACTGATGATAAGGCTGATAGACCCGACATCTGGGAGAATAGTCTTCGATGGTCAAGACATCACCGATCTGAGAGGGGAGGCCCTGCGAAGGCTTAGGAGAAGAATGCAGATAATATACCAAGACCCCTATGCGTCCCTAAACCCGCGGATGCCGATAGGAGAACAGGTGGCTCATCCTCTGAGGATCCATGGTTTGGTCGAGCCGAACGAGGTGAAGGATCTGGTTCTGAAGACGTTGGAGCAGGTCGGCTTGACTCCTCCCGAGAAGTTTTACGACTTGTATCCTAGGTCGCTCAGCGGAGGTCAGAGGCAGAGGGTCGCGATAGCGAGGGCGATAATCATGAGACCTGAGTTCATAGTCGCTGACGAGCCTGTCTCGATGATAGATGTCTCGCTCAGAGCCTCGATCCTAGACCTGATGCTCAAACTTAAGCGGAGCCTAAACCTGACATACATCTTCATAACCCATGACCTGGCGGTTGCGAAGTATATCGCGGACACGGTCGCGGTGATGTATCTCGGAAAGATAGTCGAGTACGCTCCAGTCGAGAAGATCTTCCAGAACCCTCTCCACCCATATACGAAGTCGCTGATCGAATCGATTCCGGTTCCGAGGCCGATGAGGGGAAGAAAGGCTGTGGAGCTGAAGGGGGAGGTGCCGAACCCGATCAATCCTCCGAGTGGGTGTAGGTTCTGGCCTAGGTGCCCGATCGCTAAGGAGATCTGCCGCAAGGAGGAGCCTGAGCTGAGAGAGGTTGAGAAGGATCACTTCGTCGCCTGCTTCTATGCGGGATAACTGATTCGGAGAATAATTGGGGATTCACTTGGTTTGAGAAATTTCCTTTCTAATTCTCTCGAGCTCCTCTGAGAATATCTGATAGGTCTCATCATCATATAGGCAGAATATCACCCGCTTAATTCCACTTCCCTTCCTGAGATACTCCACAGCAGCCCTTAACATTATCTTGGCGCACCTATCCTTCGGGAACCCGAATATGCCTGTCGAGATGGCGGGGAAGGCTATGCTCTTGACCCCATGCTCGTCGGCGAGCTTGAGGGAGTTCAGGGTAGCGTTCCTAAGCTTGTTGTCCTCATCTCCCTCACCCATCCTCGGGCCGACCGCGTGGATCACGTATTTCGCCTTAAGCCTTCCAGCGCCAGTTATGACTGCTCCGCCGACAGGGCAGTAGCCTATCTTGTCACATTCTTCTTGTATGCTCCAGCCGCCCTTCCTTAGAATCGCTCCAGCAACTCCTCCGCCCATCTTAAGCCTGGAGTTAGCGGCGTTGACTATCGCGTCTACCTCAAGCTCGGTGATATCCCCCTTAACGAGCTCTATGGTCGAGCCTCCTACCCTAAGCATCAGGAGAAAAGCTGCATCGATGGAAAATTAACCTTCACCTGGGCTCTCAGCTCTCTGCGAAAGGCTTTTAGGATGCCTCCCAGCCAGATCCTTGGCTTATGGTCTCGATTAGGCTCCTGGAGGAAGATGAGAAGAGCGTTAAGGTGATGCTTTCGGACACCCCGCTCGCGGTCGCCAACGCTCTCAGGAGGTTCGCGATAAACGAGGTTCCAACCATGGCGGTTGAGGAGATACTGATAATCGAGAACAGCTCAAGCATGCCTAACGACGTTCTAGCTCATCGAATCTCCCTAATACCCTTTATATCAGATATAGATCGATATGTCGCCCCCGAGGAATGCGGGTGCGGGAACAGGCTTGGATGCGAGAGATGCGCTGTGAGGTTCGTCCTGAGAGCTGAGGCGAAGGATGAGCCCATAACGGTTTACAGCGGGGACATGATCCCAGAAGATGAGAGCACGAAGGTCAAGCCTGTCAGCCCCAAGATACCGATAGTTAAGCTTGCTCCAGGCCAGAAGATCGAGATGGAGCTTTATGTGAGGGTGGGAAGGGGGAGAAAGCACGCGAAGTGGCAAGCGGCCATAGCATCCCTCTACGAGCCTAAAGAGAAGACTAAGGGAGACGAGAGGGTCCTTTACGTTGAGTCCATAGGCTTTCTCCCGCCCAAGAGGATACTGGTTGAGGCTGCTAAAGCCTTGGAGAAGAAGGTTTCTGAGCTTGAGAAGCTCTTCCTAGAAGGGCTTGAGTCATCGGAGGCTGAAAAGAATCTTTAAGACTTGGATGATCCACCCTTGATCCACGATGGTTAGTCGGAGAAAGGTCGTCAAGCCTGGGCTCAAGCTAAACCTGATCAAGTCTATCCCAAAGGAGGCGGCCAAGTCTAGGTTCTGGAAGCGGGTAATCGAGGAATGCGAGCGCTCAAGAAGAAATCGGAGGGTCGTGAACCTCTACAAGCTGAATAGGCTGACCAGGGAGGGAGACGTCGTCTACGTGCCTGGCAAGGTCCTCGGAACGGGGAAGATAGACCATCCGATAACGATCTCCGCCTTTGGGTTCTCGAAGACAGCTTACGAGAAGCTCCTCAAGTCTGGAAGCACCATCCTAACCACAGCAGAGTTCGCCGAAAAATATCCAACTGGAAGCGGAGTAAAGCTCATAGGCTAAATATTCCATCTCCTCGCTAACGAGGTCTCCAAGTATATATTCAAGCTTTAACCTGAGTTCATGGGCTTGAAGAGGTTGCAGGCGCTGGAAGAGAAGAAGGAGGTCGTGGTCGACGCGACTATGCATAGGCTTGGAAGAGCTGCGTCGAGGATAGCCAAGATGCTCTTGGAGGGCGTCAACGTAACGGTCGTAAACGTCGAGAAGGCGATAATCACTGGGAAGAAGCATGCCATCCTAGAGAGATACAAGTTCCTGGTCTCTAGAAGGCAATTTACGTCTCGTAAGAAGGGAGGTGTCTGGTATCCGAGAAGACCTGAGAGGATCTTCTGGTATACCGTTTATCGGATGCTTCCCAGGCACAATAAGCGGTGGAAGGAGGCCTTGAAGAGGCTGAAGGTTTACGTCGGGGTTCCAAGGGATCTCGAGGGCGCCGAGAAGACCGTGATCGAGGATGCCGTCCTTAAGGAGCCTCTCAGCAGATCCGGAAAGATCATAAGATATATGACCTTGGGAGAGCTCGGCAAGGAGCTCACGGGAGGGAGGCTGAAGTATGGCTAAAACCTTAGGTCTCTATGTTGGAAAGCGGAAGACAGCGGTGGCTAGGGTAAGCATAAGACCTGGATCTGGCAGGATTCTCATAAATAATCGGCCGCTTGAGCACTTCGGGAATGAGCTCGTTAGAGCGAAGATCTTAGCACCCTTACACTTCGATGAAGAGTTCTGGAAGAAGCATGACTTTGATGTCAAGGTCGAAGGCGGAGGGGTAATGGCCATAGCGGACGCGGTCTCCTTTGCGATCGCTAAAGCCATAGCCGCGAACAATCAGCAAGCAGGAGAACGGATAAAAGAATACAATAGGATATTCTTGGCAGGCGACCCCCGCCAGGCGGAGCCCAAGAAGCCTAATAGGAGGTCGGCGAGAAGATTCAAGCAGAAATCATACAGGTAACCTTCCCCGAATCTAAACTCGAACTCCCTTGAAAGCACCTTCTCTGAGCACGGGGACGACGTTCGAGATATTCTCCTCCAAGCAGATGTCTATATCATCTCCCCACCCGATCTTCCTCAAATAATTCGCAATGAAGCCCTCTCTCACAGCCTCTTTCCACTTCTCGTTCTCGTAAATGAGCCTCGCCATAATCGCTGTGTCAGAAGCTTCATCGTATCTGAGCTTGGAGATTATCGATCCTGCTCCGACCACATCCTCCAAGGTTATCATCTTCCTCGGGATGAAGCCGCATGCGACTATCATGAGCCTACTCGGGTTAAGCGAGTTCACGTATCTCGCGACCGCGCTGGAGTTCGTCAACGCTCCCACTATCAGGTTCTCGGCGTCCATGAACCTCAAAACCGCCCTCATGAGGTTCGTCGAGCAGTAGATTATCCTCTTGCCTGAAACGGCTTCCTTGGTCATCAGCCTCGGGGAGATGTTCATGTCGAAGCCTTCGGGCGTGAACCCGAGCTCCTCGCCGACCAAGAGCCCATCGCCTATCCTTTCCCTGACCTTCTTAGCTTCCTCGGGTGAGCCCGTCGGAATCACCTCCTTAGCGCCGTTCTCCAAGGCCAAGACTATCGTCGTGCTCGACCTGAAGACATCTATCACGATCACGTTCTCGCAGCTCTCCTCTGGAATCCCGAAGGAAAGCTCCACGCGCATCTTCTTTTAGCAACCTTCCTAGAACAATATAAAGCATTATACAGAATCAATATGAATGAACAACCCTTCAAAAGGGAAAACATAATTCTGACTTAGAGGCTGCATGAAAGACGTGAGCGAGAGCTTGAAGGAGAAGGTTCTCAACGAGTTGAAGCCTAAAGAGGTTTTGGATTTAGCCTGCAGGCTCGTCAAGATTCCGAGCGAGAACCCTCCAGGAGACGTGAGCGAGATCTCTGGGTTCATCGAAGATTACTTGTCGGAGGAGGGGATTATGGTTGAGAGGCATGAGCCTGCAAAGGGCAGGATAAACCTCATCGCGAGAATCGGAGGGAAATCTGGAAAGGAGCTGATCTTCAACGGGCACATGGACGTCGTTCCAGCCGGAGATAGGTCGAGGTGGAGGTTCGACCCATTCCTAGGAGAGATCAAGGATGGATACATTCTGGGGAGAGGAGCATCCGACATGAAGGGAGGCTTAGCGGGCATAATCTATGCCTTCAGGAAGCTGGCGAAATATGAGAAGGAGCTTGGAGGGAGGCTGACCCTAGCCTGCGTCTCAGACGAGGAAACAGGAGGAGAATACGGGACGAAATACCTGGTTTCTCGGGGTATAGCGGTGGGATCCGCCGCCCTGATAGCTGAGCCGACTGGGCTGGATCTGATAAACGTGGGAGAGAAGGGGGCACTCTGGATGAAGATAACGGTTTACGGGAAGCCTGCTCATGGAAGCCTATCTCCCTATGTTGGGGAGAGCGCGATCCTGAAGGCTGCTGACCTGATGAAGGAGCTTCTAAAGATCACCGAGCTTAAGCCCACGCTTCCACAAGAGCTTAAAGCGGTGGTTGAGGAGTCTAAAAGGATCGGGGAGCAGGTCATCGGAGTAAAGAACGTAGGCCGGATCCTAGACCACCTATCGATAAACTTCGGGGTCATACGGGGAGGAACAAAGATCAACATGGTTCCAGAGAAGTGCGAGCTCGAGGTCGATGTCAGGGTTCCGATAGGGATGAGGTCGGATGAGGTCGCTTCATACATCGAGGAGATAGTCTCAAGATATGGGGGGAAGGTAAGTTATATTGGGAGAAGCGATGCAAACCACACTCCGCCCAGCGCGGAGATAGTGAAGGTCGCTAGGTCAAACATTTCCCAGATCATAGGCGTTGAGCCCAAGCTCTTCGTCCAATGGGCTTCAAGCGATGCGCGGTATTATCGGTGGAAGGGCGTGCCGACAATACACTATGGCCCAGCCGAGGCGGGCGTGATCCATGGATACGATGAGATGGTCAAGGCCGAAGATGTTGTTAAGGCTTGCATGGTCTATGCGGCCATAGCCTTAGACTACCTTAAGCAATAGCCTCGCGTTCAGGAAGAAGCTCCTTGAAGCTCCCTGAGCTCGAATTCTTGAACGGCGTTAGCTTAAAATAATGAGCGGGAGGCTGGAAGTCGGGTAAAAGGTCATGATGTTTCCGATAAGATGCTTCACCTGTGGGGCGCTGATAGCTGATAAGTGGGAGGAGTATGCGAGGCGAGTTGAGGAGGGAGAGCCTCCTGGAAAGGTTTTAGACGACTTGGGCGTGAAGAGGTATTGTTGTAGGCGCATGTTCTTAAGCCACTACGAGTATTTCGACGAGATCATAAGGCTTCAAACCCTATATGGATCGAAGCCATACCCAAGGGCGGAGGGGGAGGAAGAGAATGAGCCTTAAGATCAAGAAGCTAAGAGCCAGGAAGATCTACAACAGCCGCGGAGAGGAGACCATAGAAGTGGACGTATGGGTTGACGGAGCCTTCGGCAGAGCAGCCGCGCCAGCCGGCAAGAGCAAGGGCGGAAAGGAGGTCATGTATTATCCTGAGGGAGGGGTTGATGAGTCCGTGAAATTGATCAACGGCGAGCTCGCGGAGAAGCTCATAGGCTTAGATGCGTCGGATCAGGAGAACGTCGATGAGGCGCTAAGAAACTTCGACGGGACGAGCGATTTCAGGAAGCTCGGAGGAAACGCCGCCTTCGCCGTATCCCTCGCCACCGCGATAGCCGCCTCAAATGCTCAGGGCAAGCAGCTTTTCGAGCACCTCAGAATAGTCGACTCGTTTAAGCTCCCATATCCTCTTGGGAACGTGATAGGCGGTGGAGCTCATGCTGGTAAGGGCGCTCCAGACTGGCAGGAGATGCTCGTCAGCCCGATCGGGGCCAGGAACGTGGATGACGCCGTAAAGGCGAACTTCCTTGTTCATGCTAGGGCTGGAAAGCTCTTGGATAAGCATCTAGGGGGATTCACTTTAGGCAGGGGAGATGAAGGAGCTTATGCTCCGCCGATAAGGACCGAGGAGGGCTTAAGGCTTCTCAAGCAGGCCGCAGACGAGATCTCGGATGAGCTGGGATTCAAGATCAGGATAGGGGTGGACGTGGCGGCATCAAGCCTCTGGGATCCCGCGAAGAAGAAGTATGTTTACAGAACCGAGGGCATCGAGCTAAGTAGAGAGGAGCAGATGAGCAGGGTAGCCGAGTGGGTTGACAGGTATGAGCTTTTCTATGTTGAGGATCCGCTCGAAGAGAATGACATGGATGGCTTCGCTGAGCTGTCTAGGATGGTTGAGGGGAAGACTCTGATATGCGGGGATGATCTCATCGTAACGAATCCAAGCATCTTGAGCCAGGCAGCCGACAAGAAGGCCGTGAAAGCCCTCATCGTCAAGCCCAATCAGGTCGGCCTCCTGACGACCGCCATGAAGTCCGTGAAGATAGCTCATGAGAGGGGAATAGTCCCAGTGGTCTCCCACAGGTCTGGAGAACCTCCAGAAGGTCATCTCGCTCAGCTCGCGGTAGCATGGGGAGGAAAGCTTCTCAAGGCTGGGGTCGTTGGAGGAGAAAGGGTCGCTAAGGCGAATGAGCTTCTGCGGATAAGCGAGGTCATAGGTAAGGATAGGATGGTGAGCCTATGAGCGAGGATGAGGCGAAGGAGAAGGAAGCGGCAAGCATACAGGAGCTCTTCGTGAAGAATGGCCTCTACATAGGGTCGAGGATAAAGGTCAAGCATATGGAGAAGTTCATCTACAAGCTTAGGCCCGATGGAGTCTACCTGATAGACATAAACAAGACTATCGAGAGGCTGAACATCGCCGCCAAGTTCATCTCCTACTTCAAGCCCGAGGAAGTAGTTGTAGTATCCACCCACGTCTACGGGATAACGCCGGTCCAGAAGTTCTGCGAGTATACCAGATGCATACCGATAGTTGAGCACTTCGAGCCTGGAATCTTTACGAACCCTAGCCTGAAAGACTACCTGGAGCCTGAGCTCGTCCTAGTATCGGATCCAAGATACGATAATCAGGCGGTCATAGAGGCGAAGATAGCTAGAATTCCAGTGATAGGCATGTGCAGCACGGACAACATGATCGCGAACATAGACCTTGTGATCCCGATGAACAATAGGGGGAGGCTCGCGCTGCCCTATGCCTTCTGGTATCTTGCTCAGAGGGTCTTGATCGAGAGAGGTGAGCTCACCCCAGAGCTTTCTGAAAAGCTGAAGCCCGAAGAGTTCCTGCAGATAAGACCTCCTCAGGTCAAGGCTTAAGCCTGGTTCCGAGCACGGGTTCTCCGAGCACAGCCTTCCTTAATCTTCCCTCAGCAAGCCCATTAACAAATAGGACCTCAACTCCAGCCTCGGCTGCTGAAAGCCCCTCCTCGATCTTCTTCACGATCCCGCCCGTTACATCTTCTCCAACCCTTTTTATCGGCTCGACCTTCATCCCCCTAGAGAATTCCTTCGCGATCCTCAGCTCTCCGGTCTCCCAATCCTTGACATAGATGCCGTCAACATCCATCACGAAGATCAGCCTCTTAGCTCTCAGCCTGACCGCAAGATAAGAGCTTATCTCATCCCCTGATAGCACGGCGAAGCCTCGATCCCTATCGAACACGACATCTCCCGAAGTTATCGGGACGACCCTTATCCTGAGAGCTGAGAATATGGGCTCGAGGTTGCATGAGCTTATCCTTCCAGATCTCGTGATGAAGATAGATGAAGCTGGAACGCTTATCGTCTTTAACCCTCCATCGATGAGATTCGAAACCACGTCCAAGGACAACATCCTAACGGCCTTAGAGGTCCTGACAAAGCCTTCCAAGCTCCTCTCATCGGTGAAGCCGCTGGCTATCGAATAATCCTTGGCGACTGGATGAGCATAGGATCCCCCTCCATGAACCAATATCAGATCTATTCCAGATTCCTTGAGCGTCTCAGCGAGCTCTCTCCCAATCCTCCTAATGGCCTCCGCGTTCAGGGAAAACCTCCTGCTCTTATCAGTTATCACGGATCCCCCGAGCTTGACCACGACGAGTCCTTGAGATGGAGTCAAGGATCAAACACCAAAAATATCTCCTAGAAGATTGGATATAAGGTATGCCTACGGCTCGCTCAAGCCCCGCTCACAGGATCAGGATAGAGGAATCAGGCTTAAGCGACCTAGAGAAGATCTATGAGCTTGAGCGAGAATGCTTTGGGAGAAACGCTTACAGTAAGAGCTTCATAAGGTTCCTCCTCACGGATCTGAGCACGATAGCTCTGAAGGCCGTGAACGATCGCGGAGACATAATAGGGTCGGTGATCGGGAGGGTGGAGAAGTCGTCGGGGAAGGTGATCGGGAGAGTATACACGATAGACGTCAAGCCTGAGCATAGGAGAAAGGGGATCGGAAAAATGCTTCTAAAGAAGCTTGAAGAGGAGTTCAGGAGAATGGGATGCGAGAAGATCGTGCTAGAGGTGGCCGTAGATAATGAGCCAGCCATAAAGCTATACAAGTCCATGGGATACAAGTTCGTGGCAAAACTGAAGAACTACTACGGCCTTGGCAGAGATGCTTACCGAGCTGAGAGAAATCTAGGGGAAGATTTTCTAAGAAGGCGGATAACATAACCTAAGTGGAGGTAACCACGATTGAGGTCCTCGAGGGTCGCGGCGATCCTCCTATCAATCCTGCTGATCTCGAGCCTGGTCACGAGCCTTGTCTTAGCTGAAGATTTCTCAACCCCAAGCAATCAGACGAGCTCCAAGAACCTCGTCAGCGAAGTCAATTCTCCTTTAGGTCTCTTCTGGTTCACTTTAGTGATGGCTGGAATGGACAGCATAAACCCCTGCGCCTTCTACATCCTGACCTTCCTCCTAAGCATCATGATATACGCAAGAGATCGGATGAGAATTCTAGTAGTCGGAGGCATATTCGTCTTCTTCTCAGGCTTCTGCTACTTCCTCTTCATGGCCGCATGGCTCAACGTCTTCCAGCTTCTAAGCGGATTCAAGCCAATAGTATGGGCGGTCATGATACTCGTGATGGTTGCCGGAGCCCTGAACGTAAAGGACTACTTCAAGCATGAGACAGGCCCGTCTCTAGGAGCATCCGAGAAAGAGCTTGCCAAGATCGGGAGGTCCGCTAGAAGGCTCTTGGAAGCCAGGTCGATCGCCAGCCTTGCTTTGAGCGCGGCGGTTCTCGCCTTCACCGTGAACCTCTACGAGCTTCTCTGCACGGCTGGATTCCCCCTGATCTACACGAGCGTTTTATCCTCGCTCGGGCTCACGACCGTAGCCTACTACCTTTACCTCATACTTTACAACGTGATCTATGTCCTGCCCCTGCTCGCCGTGGTCCTGGCCTTCGCATATACGCTCGGGAGGATGAGGTTATCTGGGATGTGGGCGAAGCGGATCAAGCTGATTTCAGGCTACCTCATGATCGCTTTAGCCCTCTCGATCCTAGTAAAGCCGTGGGCTCTCGCCTTCCTGGAAACGACCCTTCAGCTTTTGGCCATACCCCTAATAGCCTCAGCCCTCACGATAATCATCTATGAGCGGGCTGTGAGAAGCCGCGGCTAGGATATTTTTATGAGATCGAAGACATCTCTCTTTGCGGAATGCCGCTAGCCGCTAAGATATTCGAGGTTAGGGTGGAGACGTCGCTCGAGGAGATAGCCGACAAGCTTAGAGACTACAGGGTGATCGAGGAGAGGGAGGTTGAGGAGCAGAACTTCGAGCTCCTGACCGAGGTTAAGGACCTAGACCTCAAGGATGATAGGCTTGAAGGAGTTTTCAGCAGGGACAAGCTCATAATGGTGAACCAGAGGGGGAAGTTCGTTCCGATTCTCAAGACCGTTGATGCCAGGATGATCTTCAGGAAGATCGGAGACCTAACCCTTCTCACCGTCGTCCAGGAGAAGCACTTCGCCAACGCGGTCGCATCAATCTTATCTCATCACCTCTTCCTATCCTACAAGGCGATAACCGAGGCGAGGATCTCCCCATCGATAATGAGGGAGTTTCATGAGCGGAACCCTGAGGGAACCAAGGTGATATACTTCGACGACCTGGACTTCGTCGACGTCGATAAGCTCGCCCTCTACGGGGACTCTCTGAAGAACACGGCGCTATACGAGGAGTATCTCAGGCATGGGAAGATCTGGTATATCGTCTTCACGGTTGCTGGAACCAACAGGGTTATGGGGCTTACGAGGAACTGCGTCGTAACATCCTTCACGAAGATGCCCGAACCCGAGTTCGTCGAATACATAGACGAGATAGTGATCCCGCTCATCGTGAGAAGCAGGGAGCAGGGTGAGGAAGATTGAGCATAACAGCCTCAGCTCCAGGGAAAGTGATCCTATTCGGAGAGCACTTCGTCGTCTACGGAAACCCCGCGATAGTCTCATCGATAGACCTCAGAGCTAGGGTGACTGCCTCAAGCTCTCGGGAAGAGGGGGTGACCCTTGAGGAGTGGCCGCAAGAGAACCCAGCGGTTAGATCAGCTAACTACGTTCTGGAAAAGCTTCAACGAAAAGGCGGGATAAGCCTGAAAATATCCTCCGAGATTCCTCAAAGCGTAGGTCTAGGATCTTCAGCGGCCATCGCCGTGGCCTCAGCGGCTGCAACCCTCAAACTATGCTCGGATAAACTAGATCTAAAACTCGTCTTGGAGGCGGCGCATGAGGGAGAAAAGATCATTCACTATACTCCCTCTGGAATAGACACGTCGATAGCAACTTTCGGCGGGGCTGGAACCTATACGAGGTCTGAAGGCTATAGAAAGCTTGACTTCGGGCTTGAGGAAATTCTCATAGTGAACACGGGCAGGCAGAGGAGAACTGGAGACCTCGTTAGGAGGGTTAAGGAGTTCAGGGAGAAAGATCCCAAGAGGTTTGAGGAGCTTCTCGAAGAATCCAAGCGGATCGTGGAGGAGAGCGTGGATCGTCTAAAGGCTCATGAGATCGAGCCCCTCGGAAAGCTGATGATCAGAAATCAGGAGCTTCTGAGAGCCATAGGCGTCTCAGCTCCCGAGATAGAGCGGGCGGTCGATGCCTGTATGAGTGCTGGAGCTTATGGAGCGAAGCTGACTGGAGCGGGTGGAGGTGGATGCGTTATAGCGGTTGCAGACTACGATAAGCTTGATCTCTTAGTCGAGAAATTGGGCAAATACTTTCAGGTGTTTAGGGCGAGGCTTAGGGTCGAGGGTGTTAGGATCGAGCCTCAGGCAGGGAATCCGTGATCTTCTTGTAGATCTTCTCAACTTCATCTAGAAGGAGGAGGGTCAGCTTCTCCGCCTCGCCGATATAGCTTGATGGCTTTAGCCTCATGAGCTCCTTATACAGGTCTTCTGGGAGAATATCCTTTAACGCTTCTTTTACGCTATCCCATCCCATCTTGACGGAGTCTTGAACGATCTCGTAAGCCTCCTCTACCCCAAATCTCCTCAGATAGACCTGATAAGCCTCAGCCAGCACCTCGGGATGATTCTCGACCTCCCGCAGCATCTCCTCCCTTCTCACGATCATCCTGCTCAAAGCGCTTCTAAGGTTCGTTATCCCCAAGATCGTCAAGGAGAGTGGAAGACCATAAAACCTCTTGATTATAGAGTCTGATAGATCTCTCTGAAGCCTGCTCTGCAGCAGCCTCCTAGATATGTAAGCTAAGCTCTCTGACGCCAAATCGAACGCTCCCTCAGCGTTCTCCAAGAGTATGGGGTTAGATTTGTGAGGCATGGTCGAAGAGTGGATTTCTCCCTCCCTTATCCCGAAGAGCAGGAGACCTAGAGATGACATGATCCAAAGGTCTCTGCAGAGGTTAGCTAGGATCGAGTCTAGGAGAGCTACCTTCATCAGATAATCTGAGATCTTATCGTGGGGGATCACCTGGGTCGATGCGGGAATATACTCCAATCCCAGGGACTCCACGAAGGACTTGCTGAACTTGATCCAGTCGACTTCAGGGTAGACGAACTTGAGGGCGGAGTGGTCTCCGACGGCTCCTCCAAGCTTTCCAGGAAACCTGAAGAAGCAGATCTGCTCGGAGAGCTTAGCTATCCTGTATGCATAGTTCGCCAGGAACTTTCCAAAGGTCGTGGGAACCGCTGGGACGCCGTGAGTTCTTCCAAGCATAACCGTGTCGACATGCTCCAAGGCTAGGGCGGAGATCTCCTCCATCAGCTTTACCAAGGCTGGGGCTAAAGCCTCCGTATTGAATCTGAGAAGAAGCCTAGAGTATGCGAGGTTGTTCACGTCCTCGGAGGTCAAGCCCAGATGTATGTATGGAGCTATGGGATCGAGCTTATACTCGTGAAGCTTCTCCCTCAGGAACCTGATGAGGGCGGCGATGTCGTGGCCGAGCTCTCTCTCAAGCTCCTTGATCCTCTTAGCGTCATCTATCGAAAGCTCTTCCCCGATAACCCGCAGAACCTCTTTCCAGCTAAGCGGAAGAGCAGCTATCTTATCCGATTCAACCTCCTCGATGAGCTTTGTCAGATACCGTAGTTCGACCATTGCCCTCTCCCTGATTAAGGCGTGCTCTGAGAAGTATCCTGATAATCGTTCAAGCTTTTCCCTATACCTTCCATCTATCGGGATTATCGCTTCAAGCGGATCCATCATCTCTCCACCTCCATTCCGACCTCGGCTCCGATCGACACGATCTTTATGGGCTTCCCCAAAAGCTTCTCAACGGTCTCGACATAAGCTTTCGCCTCATCAGGTAGAGCATCCCAACCCCGCTCAGCTATCCTCTTCCATTCATCTTCCTCCATCTTCCTCCATCCATCGACCTGGATGTAGACTGGCTTGACCTCGCTTAGAAGCTTGACGCTCGGCGAAGCCACCTTCAAAGAACTTCCATTTACCTCATACTCGACGCATATCTCAAGCTTGTCCAGCCCGCTTAAAACGTCAAGCTTCGTTAAGGCGATCCAGCCGACATCGCTCACCCTGACGGCATAGCGGAGGAGAGGAATGTCAAGCCATCCAACCCTTCTAGGCCGGCCAGTCGTGGTCCCATACTCTTGACCCGCTTCTCTCAGCCTATCTCCAAGCTCTCCCCCGATCTCGGTTGGAAAGACGCCTGCGCCCACCCTCGTCGTGTAGGCTTTCATGACTCCGACGACCTCCTTTATCCTAGTCGGCCCGACCCCGCAGCCCGTGCACGCCGCTCCAGCTATCGTATTCGAGGAGGTCACATAGGGGTAGGTTCCATGATCTATGTCTAGCAGGGTTCCCTGCGCTCCCTCGAAGACCACCTTCTTTCCCTGATCTAGGAGGTCGTTGACGAAGAGCTCAACATCTCCAACGTAGGGAGAAAGCCTTTCACCCATCTCCCTTAGCTCCTTGAGATCAGCGGGGCTTTCGCCATGCATCCTCTCTAGGATCTCGAGCTTTTCTCTAAGGACCTTCTCATCCAGCAGATCCTCTATCCTTATCCCGGTTCTGAGAGCCTTGTCAGAGTAGGTTGGCCCGATTCCTCTCCTAGTGGTTCCAACCGCTTTTCCGCCTCTAACCTCTTCTATCTTCGAGTCGAGTCTCTTATGGATTGGGAGGACGACGCTCGCCGCCCTGCTTATCATAAGCCTTCTCTCAAGCCCGATGGATTCTAGGAGGTCAAGCTCCTCAAAGACCTCATCAAGATCGACGACGGTTCCCGAAGCTATGCACGGCATCGCTCCTGCCGCCGACCCAGCTGGAAGAATATTGAACTTAAGCTTCCTCCCATTCACCACGACCGTGTGACCCGCGTTCGCGCCGCCTTGAAACCTCACAACGCAGTCAGCATCTCTGCAAAGGATGTAGGAGATCTTGCCCTTACCTTCGTCTCCCCACTGGAGCCCAGTGATGACCGTTCCAGGCATCTTCACACCACCTCTACGTCGTGTGGGGCGCTCTCCCTGAGGCTGGCCGCGGTCACCTTGATGAACACCGCGTTTCTCTTAAGCTCCTCTATGTTTCTGGCGCCTAGATAGCTCATTCCAGATCTAAGCCCAGCGACGAGCCTCTTGATCACGTCGGATGCGGAGCCCGTGTAGGGGACATAAGCCTCAACCCCCTCAGCGTAGTAGGAGTATTCTGAGGCGTCTAGGAGGGCTTCAGCTTCGTTCTCCCTAAGCCTAAACTCTCTTCCGAGCATGGCATACATCGAGGCCATCCCTCGATAAATCTTGCATCTCCTCCCATTCTTCAGGACGACTGCTCCAGGGCTCTCATCGGTTCCAGCCAGAAGCTTCCCGATCATCACGGTGTCCGCCCCCGCCGCCAAAGCCTTAACTATGTCTCCGCTCTCCCTAATTCCACCATCAGCGATTATCGGAACCCCCATCCTCTCAGCAGCCTCAGCGCACTTCATCACAGCGGTAAGCTGAGGAACCCCAACCCCTGCGACGAGCCTCGTCGTGCAGACCGATCCTGGCCCGATTCCGACCTTGACCGCATCCGCACCCGCCGAGGCCAGATCCTCAACCCCCTCCTGAGTTGCGACGTTCCCAGCGACGATCTCCACCTCATCTCCATAGATCTTCCTTATCCTCCTTACCATCTCCATGCACATCTCGCTGTGACCATGAGCCACGTCGATCACCAAGACGTCGACATCCGCCTCCACCAGAAGCTTCGCCCGCTCGACCTCCCGCTCCCTAACACCTATCGCGGCGGCGGCCAGAAGTCTCCCCTTAGAATCTCTTGAGGCGCTTGGATAGGCTTCGCGCTT
>CAYXHS010000013.1:0-18835 GCA_964465105.1 uncultured Nitrososphaeria archaeon | reverse complement strand
AGCTATCACGTGATGCGCGGAGAGGAGAGGCTGATCAGGGTAACCTTACCGATAGTTGTGCAAGCCGATCAGGGAAAGACTAGCGGTGAAGAGTTATCAGAAGCCTAAGAGCTATAGATTTAGGCGGTTTGTTAATATTATCACGTCCGCTCCAATGAGTAGGCAGTTATCCGCTTAAGAGGGTAGGGTAAATTTTTCAGTAAGGTAAGAATTAATTCTGAGTTATGGTAATTAGGTTTTGAGGCATGGAGAAGGAGCTCCGCTGTCCTCATTGCGGTAGCTCTAACATTGTTGGCTATGAGGGAAACTTTGAGTGTTTTTCTTGTGGTTATCAATGGTCCAATGGTAGCTCTTCAAAGGTAGAAGGTCAGAAGAGTCTTCTTGAAGATTTAAAAGAACCTAAGAAATTAGAAATTATTTGTCTTGATGTTTTAGATGGATTCCAGTTCCAAATTTTATGCAAACGTATCTTGGAGCGATTAGGTTGGGGAAAGGTGGTCAAGGTTGGTTACGTTGCTGATGAGGGGCAAGATCTTCTAATTCGTTCAGCCAGCGGCGATTTGACAGTAGTCGAGTGTAAGCATCACCTAAATGGTCACATAGGGAGTCCAGTTGTGCAAAAACTTCATTCTGCTGTTATTACTTGTGGCGCAAAACGTGGAGTGATAATTACTACAGGTCGATTTACTAAGAAAGCAGTAAATTTAGCGAGGAGAATATCAAAACAAACTCCAATAATTTTAATAGACTTACCAAAGCTTGCGGATATGGCTTTAAAGGTCGGGATCAAAATAACTACTAAGTACGCTTCCAGCGTGTCATTATACACGTATCGTGTGTTTTCGCCAATTGAGCTTAGAGAAAGGGTTCTTCAGCTATTTGAAGAGATCCTAAGTTTTCCTCACGATGTTTCGGATTTACTCAGTCTAATTCCATTAAGGCTATTACTCCACCCAGTATACTTGATAAAATACGACATACATGAGGACTTCAGGACTTCTACTGGCCGATTGATATATGCTATTCATGAAGACGGGCAGTTGTTGGTTATCGATGCCATTAGCGGAAAAGTGATAGATCGCAATGTTTCTCTTTTCTTAAAACAAGGCAAACTTTTAGAGTATAGCGCGGCACCTAAATTGAATTACAAGGTCTTTCGTAAGGATTTTAAAGTTGATATTACTACCGTGATGGATATTGCAGCAGAAAGCATAATAAAACGGCATACAAAGCGGGTCACTTACACTGGGAGAAATAATCGATGGTATGTGAAAATTTGTAGACCAAGCAAGAGTAGAATCCACTTAAGAGATATAAAGCTCGTTCTTTTACCCATTTTGTATTTAACTATCAGAATATTGCGGAAAAATTACAAGATTATTGCATTGGAAAACGGCGAGTTGATAAAAGTTGTGTCTTCGGATTTTAACCGATGTAGGATTTGCTCTAACCCTATGGAAGAAAAAGGTCTACTGTGCAATTCTTGTGGTAATATCGTTCATAAACCTAGCTTCACCAAAAAATGTGGTTTCGTTTGCCAGAGGTGTGGAAAAACGATTTGCAAAGAATGTGCCTATAAGCTTAGGCGCTTCTTGTTATTCAAATCAATCATATGTGAAGACTGTGCCAAGGAGTTAGTCATGGAGGGGCGTAAGGTTAAGCCACTCAGTGAACAATAACAATCCGTCTAAGATCTGAGAACGTAGATTAAATGGGGGAGTTCTTGTAGGAAGTTCTTCAGGGCGAGCTCGACCGCGTGAGGAGATCCTGGCAGACAGATTATCACCTTGTCTCCGACTACTCCCATCGTCGCCCTGCTTAAGGCCGCTGCGGCTCCTATCTGCTGGAAGCTCAGCCACCTGAAGATCTCGCCGAATCCCTCAACCTCCTTCTCGAAAAGAGGTTTGACGGCCTCGATCGTTACATCCTTCTTCGAGAACCCCGTTCCCCCGATGAAGATTATCACGTCTAGACTTTCATTTTTTAGAAGCGTCATGAGCTTGGATCTGATCATCTCGAGGTCGTCGTCCACAAGATCTCCGACCTCTACCTTATGGCCATGTTCCTGGATGATCGAAGATGCGATCTCCTGAGATCTATCGGAGTATGGTTCTCCCCTAGTCTTAGCTTCGTATCTCGAGCTGCTGACCGTGACCAGGGCGAATCTCAAGATCTTGGGCGCCTTCTCCTCGTGCTCATGCTTCGGAAGCCTCATCCCTCCTCCTTCCTCTTCTCCACAACCCTTATCCAAGAGATCTCAGTTTCAGGATACTGGCCTCGATCATCCTTCTCATATCTCTTAACCACATCCCATATATTGAGCAGGGCGATGGAGACGGCCGTCAAAGCCTCCATCTCGACCCCAGTCTTCTCATGGGCCACGACCCTCGCTTCGACCTCAATCCCATCATCCCTCATGATAGCGTTCAGCTCGACGTGCTCGAGCCTCAGCGGATGGCATAAGGGTAGGAGCATGGGTGTAAGCTTTGCGGCGTTTATTCCAGCGAGCCTAGCGACCTGAAGGGGATCGCCTTTCTCAACCTCGCCAGACCTTATGATCTTGATCGTTTCAGGCTTGAGCTTTATGAAGCCTCTCGCAACCGCCTCCCTCCTGACGACCTGCTTCCCAGAGACGTCGATCTGCCTTATCTCCACCCTACATCCCTCCGCTAAGATGATCTCCCGAAGATTAATTACTTTGCTGAGCCCACGCCGAACGGAAATCCTCTTAAATGATTCAGCCCAGAAGCCCCTCGAGATGAAGTTTCTATACGCTCCCTGGAGGATGGCTTACATAAGAAAGTTCTCAGAGAAAAGCTCCGAGTGCTTCCTATGCAAAGCCTCTAAAGATCGTAGGGATGACGTGAATCTCGTGGTTCACAGAGGAAGCAGATGCTTCGTAATCCTGAACAGGTATCCATACAATAATGGACACATCATGGTCGCCCCCTACAAGCATGCTGGGAAGATCTCGGAGCTTGACGATGATGAGCTAATAGAGATGATGCAGCTGCTAAAGCTCTCGATCGAGGTGTTGGAAAAGGAGTATAAGCCCGACGGATTCAACGTCGGTCTAAATCTCGGAAGGGCGGCAGGAGCAGGGCTTGAGGATCACCTCCACTTTCACGTCGTCCCGAGGTGGATAGGAGACACGAACTTCATGCCAGTAATCTCCGATACAAAGGTCATCCCAGAATCCCTACACGAAAGCTGGAAGAGAATTAGGGAGCGTTTCCAAAGCTTGAAAGCCTAGAAACTCTCAAGCGGACTTCCTCATAACGCGGAGAGGATGGATTCGCTAGAAGGGAGACCCTGCTGGCATGATCTTCGGCCAGGTATTCGTAGCCAAGCAAGTTTGCAAGCTTCCTCGCGAAAATCCTGATCTCATCCATCGACGGCATGGCATCTCTTCTCAACCTCTTTTGAGACTCTCCAACATGCATGTATCCCTTGCACTCCACGAAATCCGGCTCAGCTATCTTGATCATTTCCGCGTACTTTTCAGCGCTGTGGATGGTGTAGCCTCTGATCATTATCAGCCTGATGACCCTCCTCGATGCTCGGTATTCTCTCATGAGCCTAAGACTGTCGACCAGCCTTTCCCAGCTATCATCGATCAGAGGTCTGCAGATCCTCCTATGAGTCTCTGGATCTGGCCCATAGAAGCTTATGTAAAGGTTCGTCGGCTCGACATTCTCTTCGATAAGCTCTTTCAGCCTAGCTGGATTCGTTCCATTGGTTACGAGGAAGGTCGTCATCCCCCTGCCTCTCGCAAGCCTTATCAGGTCTCCGAGATACGGGTAGAGGGTCGGCTCGCCGTCAAGCGAGATAGCCATATGCTTAGGCTCCATGGCCTCCTCGAACAGCCTCCTATCAACGATGGGATTCCCCTTGAAGCCCGATAAAAGCTGCCTTTGCTCCTTGATCAGCCCGTCGAGGATTTCCTCAGGCTTATCCCAATCCTCAGCAGGTCCCTCAACCCTGTTTATCGTGTGATGCCTCCAGCAGAAGAGGCACATCATGTTGCAGTATTGGAGGGAGGGGGTCATCTGGAGGCATCTATGGCTTCTGATCCCATACCAGCCTTTATAGCAGTTCTTTCCGCCTCTCAGAACGGACTTCGTCCAGTGGCAGATCTTGACTGCCGAATGCCTGCCGACGATCCTATATCCAGCTTTCCTGAGCTTCGCCAGCTCACCTCTCATAAGCTCTGAAGCTTCCCTGAGAGTCGAATTCATGGATCTAGCTGCCCACCGTTAAACCAATGAAGCCATAAGATTAAGATTTATGCTAACTAAGATCTCTAGGAGAATGGATATATTGATGGAAAGGTGCTTACACGGCGTGAAGATCTTATGACGAGCCTGAAGAAGCGCTTAAGGGCTGGAGAGCTCGCTCTGGGAACCTGGATAACGATAAATCATCCGGATGTCGTCGACGCCTTGTCCGAGCTTCCGTTCGACTGGTTCGTGTTCGACATGGAGCACGCTCCGATAGAGATATCGGACGTAGAGGTTCTAATGATGCCGCTCAAGGGAACCGACATAGCTCCGATCATAAGGGTTCCCTGGAACGACATGATCGCGATCAAAAGGGCTCTCGATGCTGGAGCTGAAGGAATACTCGTGCCATGGGTTAATACTCGCGAGGAGGCTGAGGCGGCGGTGAGCTATGCCTCATATCCTCCTAGAGGGATTAGGGGAGCTGGCCCAAGGAGAGCTATTAGATACGGTGGGAGAGGCTTCCTAGACTATTATCAGAGCTTCGAGGAGAACGAGCGGATTCTCGTGGTGCAGATAGAGACCGCTAAGGCTCTTGAAAACCTGGAGGAGATAATCTCCACGCCGAACATCGACGCAGTATACGTCGGCCCCCTAGACCTCTCGGTAAGCCTCGGGATGCCGCTTCAATATAATCACCCCAAGTTCGAGGAAGCGTTGAGAAAAGTGATAAAGGTTTGCGAAAAATATGGGGTCGCGCCTGGGATACATGGCTTCAGCATGGATCACGTGAAGAAGCTCGTCTCACAAGGCTTCAAGTTCGTCGCCCTAATGACGGACATCGGGGTCATGAGAAGAGCTTTCAGGGAAATCTTGGGAGAGCTCGGCAGGATTAAGGAGGAGGCGGCCGCAGGATACTAGGCTTCTCCTCCAGCAATCCCTTTATTCACCCTTTTTGAGAGCCTCGAAGAGCTTCTTCTCCGCCTTGACGAGATCTATCTCCCCGAAGATCTTCCTTAACCTCCTCAGCACCAGCATTCCCGACAGCTTCTCCTCAGCGAACTCTCTCGCAAACTCCCCATTCCAGATCTTCTCAGCCTCCTCTTCAACGATATCTTCTATCTGCCTATAGTATTTCTGGATCCTCGTCAGCTGACCATACTGGCTCGTTCTAGAATGATACTTCAGCTGCTCTATCAACCCCTCTTCCGCCATGGCCTTCGCCTGCTCAGCCAGCTCGCCCGAGACATAAAGCTCTAGGATGGCCGCCTCAGGAGACGCTCCATAGCGCTTGGTCGCTATCTCGAAGTATGCAAGCATCGAGGCTATCAGGATCGGGATGTGAGTGTGCTCACTCAGAAGATCCAGAAACGCTTCCTCCTCGAAAGAAGATCTTAACGCTAAGCCTCCAGGACGCCCTATCGCCCCAATCCCCTTAGCCAAAGCTCTCGCATAATCCCAAGCCTTACCGGAGGCATCTTGAGCGACCCCGAGCAAGACAGGATATCCCAGCTCCTGTCTATGTCTTTCTAGGATGCCCCAGGAGAACATTCTGGGAGCTACCATTATCACGTCCGTGTTTCTCGGAGGCTTGATGATGTCATAGGCGATGTTGTATCCGCTTGCGAAGTCTAGGATGAAGAACTCCTTCCTCCTTATCACATCCTCCATCTCGCGGTAGTATACGTCTGCAGCCACCTCATCTGGGACGAGGAGAAGAGCCACGTCAGATCTCTCGACCGCCTCTTTTATCTCATAGACCTTGAAGCCATCTCTTTCCGCCCGATCCCAGTATTCATCTCTAATGTTTCCAACTATGACATTTAGCCCGTTCTCCCTCAGGATCTTGGCCTGAACGCTTCCCTGATTCCCGTAGCCTATAACCCCTATTACCTTATCCCTTAGCAACCCTAGATTTCCATCGGTGAAGAATTCCGCCATGCCCTTACACTGAAGCCTTTCCTTAAAACATTTTCACCTCATCTAAAGGTCTTACCTTCATCACCTCTGGGTTGAAGAGGTTTTCAGGTTTCTCTCCTCTAAGAACCTTTATTATCCCAGATGCGGTTAGCTCAGCCATCTTATTCCTAGTGTCGTGTGAGGCGCTTCCAATATGAGGTGTCAGGACCACGTTCTCGAGTTTTAGAAGCGGATCATCGGGCCGAATGGGCTCCTCCTCGAAGACGTCGAGACCTGCTCCAGCGATCCACCCCTCCTTCAAAGCCTTCGTCAAAGCCCTTTGATCAACCACCATGCCCCTCGAGGTGTTTACGAGTATCGCGGTCTTCTTCATGAGCTTCAGCTCCCGCTCTCCGATAAGCTTCCTAGTCTGAGGCGTGAGGGGGACGTGGATCGAGATGAAGTCAGACTCCCTCAAAATTTTCTCCATGGGCGCATACTCGACTCCAAGCTCCCGCTCGAGATCGGTTCTCCTGACGACATCATAGTAGAGAACTTTCATGTTGAAGCCCTTGGCTCTTCTCGCGACAGCAGCCCCTATCCTGCCAAGCCCTATTATCCCGAGAACCTTCCCGTGAAGATCATGGCCGAGCATCATGGTCGGAGCCCAGGGGATCTTCCACTCCCCCTTTCTCACAAACCCATCCGCCTCGACGACCCTCCTAGCGGCTGAGAGGAGAAGAGCCCACGCGTGATCAGCGACGGTTTCGGTCAGAACCCCTGGAGTGTGCACGACATATACTCCCTTAGATGTCGCATACTCTACATCTATGTGATCAACTCCAACGCTCATGGTGCCGACGACCTTAAGCCTTTCAGCTCTATCCAGAACGCTTCTATCTATCTTCTCGTTTAGGGTGCAATAGATCGCATCAACATCTCTCACCGCCTCGAGAAGCTCCTCCCGAGCAGGAGGCGGAACCTCATCCCGATACTCCACTTCGCAGCATTCTCTCAGCAGCCTTACTCCAACCTCAGGAATCCTCCTAGTTATATACACCCTCGGCTTCATTTGAAATTCTTGAAGAGGGGAAGGCTTATAAGTTTAATCACGGGCACTACTTTCTCAAAGATAATATCTCTTGGAGAAGAGCCTGATTTGAGGCTGCTATTATCCCATACTTTCCCTTGTCTAGCAGGGTCGGCTCTCCCCCCAATATCGTGTAGGCTCCTCCAGCCCACTTCAGCAAGAACGCTGACGCATAAAAGTCCATGACCTTTAGGTTTGGGGTGAGGCAGATGTAGGCGTCAGCCTTTCCCTCGAGAAGATAGCATATCTCCAAGCTGGCCGCTGAAAAACACCTGAGATGCTTGGAGCGGCCGATTATTCTCTCAGCCCACTTCCTTAATTCAGCTTTTCCATCTTTGATAGCGTCTAAGTTCATCTGGATCAAAGAGTCTTGCAATGAACTCGTCTTTCTTAGAGACGGTGCGTGCTGATCAACCGATACACCGCTCTCTTTATCGCCTAGGAAGATTTTCCGCCTCGCGTGATCTATCACACCTGCAACGAGAATGTCCTCTGCCTTGGGGGAGCTTGAGATTGCTATGGATGAAGCATAAAATGGTATCCCATAGAACGCGTTCGTCGACCCATCCACAGGATCTACCACGACATAGTATTCTGGGCTCTCGCGAGGAATAAATCCCAGCTCCTCAGATATCAGGTAAAAGTTGTCCAGCTTACGGGTTAAGGCGTCTACTATCGCCTTTTCGGTCAGCCTATCAAAGCCATATGAAAGGTCTCCAAAGCCGCCTCTCCCCACGACCTCCCTCCGATCCTCGGAGAGAGCCTCCATCAAGGTCTCATGACCGCTCATCAAAGCTTCTTTCACGCACTCTCTCAGCTCCCTAAGACTCAATCTCCTCACCTCAGAGAGGGACCTCATACTCCTCTGAAAGCTTGCTTCACGATTCTCCTAACATCCTCGGCCGCAACCTTCGCTTGACAATTCTCCAGATTCCTCTTATACGAGAGCCCTTCATCGACTATTCTTTGTAGCTCACGCTCGGGGACGGATGCCTCAAGCAAGCTTAGGGGGAGCCCTGCATACCTCTTCAGCTCATCGATCTTGGCCGCCAGCATCCTGCCAGCCTCCTCAGCATCCGAGACCTCGAAGCCGATCCCTTCCGCCAGCTCGATAATCCTCTTGGGAAGCCTCTCAGCCGTAAACCTGATGAACTGAGATAGGAAGAGGGCGGTTGCAAGTCCGTGCGGTATCTCGAATCTCTCGGTCAAGTAGTATCCGAGCCCATGTGGTATCACCGTTCCCGTGAGATTTATCGCGAATCCGGCCAGCATGCTAGCATAGAACAGTCTTTTCCTATAGGTCATCTCCCCGTCATAGGCTTGCTTGAAGTTCTTCAGGATTAGCTCTAAAGCCCTCAGGGAAAAGGTCTCCGAGAGCAGATCCACTTTCACGTGAAAATATGCTTCGAGAGCGTGAGCCAGAGCATCCATCGCCGTGTGAGCCAGGATCTTCGCTGGAAGATGCCTAAGAACTTGAGGATCAAGAACCGCCGCCGTCGGGACTATCCGATCACTCGCCACGACGTTCTTTCTCAAGTTCTCGCTGAATACAGCATATTTCGTGACCTCGCTTCCAGTTCCACACGTCGTCGGAATGGCGATGATCGGCAGGACAGGCTCCTTTAGCTCAGCGGGATAATAGTAGTCTCTCAGTCTTCCTCCTTGAGCTGCTAGAATCGCTATTCCCTTCGCCGCGTCCATAGCGCTTCCACCTCCGAACCCTATCACGAAGCCGATTCCCTCATCTCCAGCAAGCTTTCCACCTTCCTCAACGGTCTCGACCGAAGGATTCGGCTCAACCCTATCGAAGACCACGACATCTGTTCCATGAGAGGTTAGCAGAGACCTAAGCCTATCAAGGTATCCTGATTCCCTTGCGAATTTTCTTCCCGTAACTAGCATTGCTTTGTCCTTGAGGCCGAGGTCCTGTATTACTTCGGGTAGCTGATTGATCGAGTCTTCTCCGAAGATGAGCTTTCTGGGAAAAGCAGCTGATAAAATCATCTCCTATTCAGAGGAACTGCTACCAATCTCAAAATAAATGTTTAACTTGAATGAATCAATCACTTCTCGGAATATTTCAAGACTAGATCTCCTATATTGACGCCTAGGAAGCCTGAGATCAGCGGGCATTTGGCGACGAGAAGGAAGAAGACTCCCTTGAGGTCCTCAAATGTCTCGAAGTTTCCCTGACCCTTCAGAACCGTTAGGTCGTAATCCTTGATCCAAGATCTAACTTCATCGCTCTTGAAACTTGGAGCAGAATATTTCCCATTTCCAACGAGCTTCACCTCAACGTTCGGCACATCCAGCAGGCCGACCTCTCTGGCATCCTCGATAGTGGCATCATTTATCAGAGGCTTCTCCTTAACGACTAAGCCTATCTTGCTGAAGGGTCTCCCCCTCACCTCGATCATCACCTCGATCAAAAGCCTGTCAAAGACTATTTCACCAGCATTATCGACGAAATATAGAAGCGTGTCCGAGTTCATGACACTCTTTCTGAATTTTTCGTAATCGTTTATGGCGAAGTCGCTTGAAACTTTGCGAAACGGCGCATCGAGATCAACCTTGGAATATGGGCCATAATCGATTAAGTTCCCCGCAATAGAAAGCTTCGCGGCGGTCTCAAGCGGGTCAGGGCTCTCCATCGCGAGTCTTTTCGCCTCCTCGTACTTGGCCAGAGCAGCCTGATTCCCTTTCCTCTTGAGCTCACGATACGGGTCCTCAACCCCAGTAACCTCAGCGATTATCTCCTGCATCATGTATGAGAGATCGAGAGGAATCTCATCCCACGTGATCTTTCTCAGCTCCTCTAAGATCCTCTTCACGGCAACCTTCTGAAGTTTAGGATCGCTCGTCGCATACTTGAGACCCCTGATACCGCTCGACAAGCTGCATGCAACGCATTCGGGGCTTATTCTGAGCATTCCGCAAAGCCTCAAAAGGCCAGACAATTTAAGTTTAGCCCCGAGCTGATAATTTCAAGCGCTTCTCCTTCTCATCTGGATCTTCCTCCTAAGCTCCTTGACAGCCTTCTCATGAAGCTGCGGCCAAGCCCTAGCGATCTCCCTCTCAACGACCTTAGCCAAAAACTCACTTATACTGAACCTCGGAACCGCACTCTTCCAATAGTTCAAGACGCAGCTCGCGATCGGAGAATAGAAAGCAAGCCTAGGCTGAGCCGCAGCCCTCTTAACAGCCTCCTTGAAAAGCCTCTCATCAACCTCCCTCTTACCAGCTCGCCCCCTACGCTTCCCCCGCTTCCCCGAACTCTCACTCTTACTCTCACCTTTCTTCCTCCGCTTACTCGCACGAGACATGGATAAACGGTAAACCTTTGAAAATAAAAGTTTTACCTTAAACCTATACTAATCCTAGAACACAGACAATACCAAATTAAAGGAATTAGCTTGACCCTGATCAATCCCGTTCATAAAGGATTAATGTGGAAAATGCGCCCAGCACCTAGCCAATCCTCATATAATTTACCCTAAGAGACCTAGCTACCTCCCTCAGAACAAGCCAAATCGGTTGGAAGATCTTATACTTGTTTCAGTAATTCCATGGAAAACGGATTAATTAGATATCAGCATTCTGCCCCTTCTCTTCGGCTCGGGTCCGGAAAATCTTATTTTTAAGGTAAACCTTTTCATGTTTAAGGTAAACTTCAAATCACATTTCCGATCCTACTTGAATCTTGAGACGATCTTTAGAAATGAGCTATTGGCGCGGTTAGTAGTTTAGAGACTCTGGTTGATGGATGAGAAATTGATTGTTGGGGATCGGATGCTTGGAGAGTGTGGTTGCCTGGCTTTAGGCTGTTCTGCTGGTTCTGGAGGGTTGTGGGGATAATATATTAAGGAGCTTTTAGTGGGGTTCTTCAGGAGTGGATTGTATGCCGAGGGTTAAGAGGATTGGCGAGGTTTTGGAGATCCTTAGGCAGAAGGAGTGCATCAGGAACATCGGGACGATCGCTCACGTCGATCATGGTAAGACCACGACTACTGATAGCCTTCTGGCGGCCGCAGGGCTCCTCTCTCCGACCCTCGCTGGAAAGGCTTTGGCTTTAGACTACCTTGAGGAAGAGCAGCAGAGGCAGATGACCATCAAGGCTGCTAACATCTCGCTATACTATGAGATGGACGGAAAGCCTTACGTCATAAACATGATCGACACCCCCGGCCACGTCGACTTCAGCGGCAGGGTTACCCGAGCCTTGAGGGCGATCGATGGAGCCATAGTGGTGGTTGATGCGGTTGAGGGGGTTATGACCCAGACCGAGACCGTGGTCAGGCAGGCGCTTGAGGAGAGGGTCAGACCCGTCCTCTACATAAACAAGGTTGATAGGTTGATCAAGGAGCTCAAGCTCACTCCTGAGAGGATTCAGGAGACCCTGGCGAGGATCGTTATGGACGTTAACAGGCTGATCGAGATGTATGCTGAGCCTCAGTATAGGGACAAGTGGAAGGTTAGCTTTCAGGATGGATCGGTTGCGATAGGGAGCGCGAAGGATAGGTGGGGCTTCACGGTTCCTCAGGCTCAGAAGAAGGGGATAAAGTTCAGCGATGTCATGCGAGCTTTCCAGAACAACGATATAGAGTGGCTTAGGGAAAACGCTCCCCTGCACGAAGCCATACTGGAGATGGTCATCCATCACCACCCCCCTCCGCACGTCGCCCAGAAGTATAGGATTCCTAAGATCTGGAAGGGCGATATAGAGAGCGAGGTCGGCCAAGCGATGATGAACTGCGATGAGAACGGCCCAGCCGTAATGATCGTAACGGACGTTAAGGTTGATCCTCAGGCTGGGGTCGTGGCGACGGGTAGGCTTTTCAGCGGAACCGTGAACGAGGGCGACACGATCCAGATCGTCGGCAGGAACATCTCTAAGCGCATCCAGCAGGTAACCGTCTACATGGGGCCAAACAGGGAGATCGTCGGAAGCCTTCCTGCTGGAAACATACCCGCCTTGCTGGGCTTGGATGAGGCCAGGGCTGGAGACACTCTCGCATCCGTCGACATGATCCCCTTCGAGTCCATGAAATACGTCTCAGAGCCCGTGGTCACGATCTCGGTTGAGCCCAAGAACAGCAGGGATCTGCCGAAGCTCGTAGACTTCTTGAACAAGCTCTCCATCGAGGATCCAACCCTGGTGACGACCGTCAGGCCTGAGACCGGAGAGTATCTGATAAGCGGTATGGGAACTCTTCACCTCGAGATAGCCTTGACTTGGATCGCTAAGGCTGGGATAGAGGTCGTCGCGAGCAAGCCGATAATCCTATACAGGGAAACGGTTTCCAGGAAGGGCAGGGTCTTCGAGGGGAAGTCGCCGAACAAGCATAACAGGATCTACGTGCAGGTCGAGCCCCTCGAGGAGGAGATTATCGAGCTCATTAGGAAGGGTGAGCTGTTCAACGAGATGGATAGGAAGCAGATAGCGAAGATCCTGAGGGAGCATGGCTGGGACGCGGACATGGCTAGAAGCGTCTGGCAGATAGACCCGAGAGGCAACATCCTAGTCGACATGACGAAGGGAGTCCAATATCTCCAAGAGTCAAAAGCTCTCATAATCGCTGGATTCCAAGATGTGATGGAGCGAGGCCCCTTAGCCGAGGAGCCCATGAGAGGCGTCAAGGCGATCCTAGTGAACGCTGAACTCCACGAGGACCCTGTGCATAGAGGCTATGCTCAGATAGTCCCAGCGACTAGGAGAACGCTTTACGCCAGCATCCTGAGCGCGGACCCAATCCTCCTTGAGCCAATACTCAAGATCGAGGCTAAGGTGACGCCAGACCTGATGGGCGCCGTAACCTCGGTCATAACGAGCAAGAGAGGCAGGATCCTCAACGTCTCCCAGCAAGAGTACATAACCGTCATAACTGGAGAGATTCCAGCGGCGGAGACGTTTGATCTGAGCGAGGTCATGAGAAGCGCCACGATGGGCAAGGCTTTCTGGGCCACCGAGTTTTATGCCTGGAAGCCTGTTCCAGCTTCTCTCAGGGAGAAGGTCATCCAGTCAATCAGAAAGAGGAAGGGTCTCCCGCTGAGGATTCCTGCGATCTCAGACTTCGTCGAAGCATAGCCCACTTTCACCCAACCCCCCAAAATATATCCTCTAGCTGTAGTTAGTCATAGGGGGAGAAGTGTCAGCCTATCAGGAGATCAAGCTAGCTTGTAGGCTTCCGCCAGGAGGCTCTGAGCCTGAGGAGAGGATAGCTAGGGCTCTTAAGTCTGCAGGCTATGTGGTTGAGGAGGGTAGAATCCTCCGAGGATCTCTTGAGGCTGAGCTTAAGGGGAGCACCCTCTTGGGAGACGAGCTGATGCTCTCGGTAAAAAGAGCTGATCCCAGAGCTTTAAGCGAGCTCGTAAACGCTCTCTCCCGCGAGTGCTGGTACGTGGACATCTACTATCACCTGAGGGGAAAGGAAGCTATTGAGGTGGCGGGCAGCCTAGGTTTAAAGCTCGATGAGGACGGAGAGGGAGCCGAGATTAAGGAGCTGAAGGTTCATGGTGTAAGCCTGAAGATCAATCTTTATCCGAGGCCGGTTGCCTTAACGATCTCGTATAGGGTTGGATGGAGCGAAGCTAATAGGAGCGTGGTGATGAAGGTTCATGAGAGGATTTTCAGAGGCAGGCATGAAACCAGCCTTCTTAAGAAGCTGTTGAGGTGGGCTAGATGAGCGAGGAGTATAAGCGGGAGCACGTCTTCGGATTGGATTACGGGACGAGCGACTTCAAGTTCGGGCCCATAACCTTGGGAGAGGTTCCTGAAGTTGTCGAGAGCAGGGGATACTTCATAGACAAAAGCTCCCTCATGTCGAGGATAATGGGGGTTAAGAGAGATCTCGTCGTGGGCAAGGATGTCCCAAGATTTCTCGAATCCCGTGAAGATCTGGCGGAGCGAATGGTCTATCCTATGAGAAATGGCGTGATCGCGAAGGATGATGAGCGAGCATGGAAGGTGATCGAGGAGCTGACGAGATACGCCTTAGAAGCCTTTGCTCCCAGGGATGAGAGCTTCCAGGGATTCTACGCCGTGGCAAGCATATCGATAATCTCCCCCCGGTACATGTATGAGCATCTCTTCGAGATATTCAGAAAGATAAATGAAGAGAGGATCCTCGTCAAAGCTGCCACCATAATTCCGCAGCCCCTGGCCGTCGCGATCGCCCACAAGACGCCGACCTGCACGGTGGTGGAGTCGGGTCATGGAAACACTCAGATCTGCCCCATATCCATGTACCCTGTCAGGAACGCCGTGATGGCCTTGAACAGGGGAGGAGCAGCGGCTAACACCCTCACGATGGAGATCCTCAAGGATGCTGGATACGGCGACCTCGCGAAGGAGGAGAGCTTGGTCAGGCTTGTCAAGGAAAAGATCGGCCTGGTTCCGAGAAATCTTGACGAAGCCTTGAGATACGCTAAGAGCAATCTCGACAGGGTCAGGATCTCGATAAAGGTTCCTGGAACCCGAATCCAAGTAGACCTGGGAGAAATGTCTTGGGCGAGATTCCTGATAGGAGAATACGTATTCAATCCAGGCCACGAGATCTTCCAAAGCTATTTCACACGCGGGATGCCGAAGCCCAGCGACGTGAAGATCGGAGACACATACTTCTATGGGATGATGGATATGGCGGAGGCGATAATAACATCGATCGAGAAGTGCTCTATCGAGCTTCAGCCCCATCTCTACTCAAAAATCCTCTTATCTGGAGGGAACTTCGGCTGGAGGGTTCCAGAGGGATTGGAGGGAGTTGCGGTGAGGTCTGACCAGAAGCTTAAGGAGATGCTCGCCGAGAAGGGCGTTGAGAACGTTGAGGTCGCGATCGTAGGCGATCCGAAATACTCCGTCTGGAGAGGATGCATAGTATACGGTTACGCAGTCCCCCTAGACTATCCTTGGAAATGGGAGAGGATGGAGGGCTGGATGAATGTCGCGTAGAAGGCTCAGCCCAGAGGACGTGATAGCGGCGATCTACGAGGAGGAGGGCTTCTACGAGGTCGAGAGAAGCAGGGATCTTGAATCCACGTATTCGAGCAGGCTCATCCTCTCGGACGGCAGGAGGGAGATAGCCGTAAACGTTCTAGACGAAGAATCTCTCCTGAGTAGAGGAGCCCTACAGGATGCTCTCCTCCAAGCCGAGAAGCTGAAGCTCAAATTCGACGGAGTATGCATAGCGGTTCCCAGAAAATACGTCAAGGTAATAGATGAAAGCGTAATGGCCATGCACGGCTTCGGCCTGATAATCTACGACAAGCTCGGCGCCGAGGAAATAATACCCCCCAGGCTCAGGGAAAGGCGCGAAGCCACCCGAGAACCGAATGAAGGCATCAAGAAGGCTGAGGTAGAGAGCCGCGAGATCATCGAGCTCAGGAGGGAGATCTCCAGGGTTCTAAGGATTCTGGAGGAAATCGAGGCGAGGCTTGACAGGCTTGAGCGAGATCAGAGAGGCTTAGCTAGCAGGATAAGCAAGCTAGAGAGCGAGCTGCCCCAATCAAAACCTGTCTCACGGCGGGAGGAGGTTGAGGTAAAGGTTCAGGCTTCCCCGAGGAGCAGCCGAAAGCTTCCTTCCTATCTTCATGACAATCCATGGATAGAGATTCTCTCCAGGAGAGAGTGAGCCTTGCCGAAGCTTATCTTCCTCGGGGCGGGATCCATTATACCTACTGAGTCTAGGTTTTCCTCTGGGATACTCCTCGAGGTTCATGAAGGGCTTCGGATTCTGCTAGATATAGGGCCAGGAATAATCGAGAAGCTTAGAAAGGTTGGCGTTGACCTGAGAAGCATTCAAACGATCCTGATAACGCACCTACACCTAGACCACGTCTCAGACCTTCTCCCATTACTGAAGATCAGGGCTCTCATCGGAGGAGGAAAGCTAAGGATCCTAGGCCCGAAGGGGATCAAGGAATGGCTCGGCCTGATGATAACCGATCAAAGGCTTTTCGGCTACCTTTCAAAGCTAGGATGCCATAAGCTGATCGATGTTCATGAGCTTTGGGATGACGTCGTGGAGCTTGAGCCAGGCGTGAGAGTAAGCTCGAAGCCCGTCGAGCACTTCAACGGGATAGCGTATAGAATTGATCTCGAAGACATTTCTATAACCTACTCGGGAGACGCCACCCCAGATCCTCGGCTGATAGAGCTCGCCAGGGGTTCGGAGGTGCTGATACATGAGTGCTCCTTTCCAGCTGAGAAGCTGAAGGGGAAACATACGTCTGATGAGGACTTGCTAAGGATAGTGGCTGAGGTAGATCCTAAGATCCTGATAGTAACCCACCTATATCCGGAGATGGAGGAAGATCTCCCAAGGCTCTATCAGCTCCTCTCGAAGACCTTCAGGGGAAGGCTCTATGTTCCGAAGGACCTAGACGTGATCGAGGTATGACCTATGAGGGTTTGACGATTTTACCAGGGAAGTGGAGGCGCCTTTACCCGAGATAACTTTCTTTAGGACCTTCATGGATCTTTGCTCTCGGCTGAGGGAAGCTTGATTCTAAGCGATTTCGATCTCTGGAATTACATCAGAAGCGGCAGGCTCGTCGTCAAGCCCTTCAGAGATGATATAGTTAGGGAGAATGGCCTCGATCTGAGGATAGGCAGGCAGATCGCCAGGATGAAGCCGATAGACCGCGTCTTCGACACACACAACGACGAGAACATAACCGAGTTTTATGAGCTCGAGGAGGGTGAAAGCTTCATAATCAAGCCGAGGGAGCATGTTCTTCTCCACACCCAAGAATACATCAAGCTCCCCCTGGACCTAATGGGCTTCGTGAACCTGCGAAGCAGCTATGCCAGGATAGGGCTCAGCATACCTCCAACGATAATCGACGCGAACTTCGAGGGGGAGCTGACCATAGAGCTCCTAGGAGGAGAGTTTCCAGTAAGGCTCTACGCGGGAGACAGGTTCCTCCACGTGGTCTTCGCCAAGCTCTCATCTCCCGTGGACAAGCCATACTCGGGAAGGTATCAGGGTCAGCGAGGGGTTAGGCTGCCATCCTTCAAGGGCTAGCTGAGGAAGCCTTTTTACCTGATCGCCTCAAGTTATCCTTGAAGCGGCTTGTGGATCAAAATGCTTAGACCTGACGCGGTTCTCGTCTGGAACGATCCAGAGGTCTCTAGGAGGCTGAGATGGTATCGATCCGTGATGCTGGACGAAACTCCCGCGAAGTTCATGATAGTCAAATCGATTAAAGCCCCCTCAAACCTTAAGGAGCTTAGCGAAGATGAGCTCTGGAAGGCTCACGATGAGCTTCACGAGGAGGCTGAGGAGCTCTTCAAGGAGACGTTCGGGTCAGGGGTCGATGAGGAGAAGCTTAAACCCGCTGATCCATCCTACCTAGACCTGAAGATAGAGCTCGCGAGAAGGATCCTGAGAAGATGCAGGTTCTGCGAGTGGAGATGCGAGGTCGATAGGACTTCAGGCCGAAGAGGGGTATGCGGGCTTCTAGATGAAGCTTATGTCGCCTCATTCTTCCACCATCACGGAGAGGAAGCTCCTCTCATAGGAACCGAGGGGCAAGGTGGATCTGGAACGATATTCTTCGTCTCATGTAACTTCCACTGCGTCTTCTGCCAGAACTGGGACATATCTCATCCGAGAGGAGGATTTGAGAGCGCTGGGGTAAAGGTCGATGCGGTGAAGCTCGCCTTGATAGCTAAGAGGCTGAGGGTCGAAGGAGCGGCGAACATAAACTATGTTGGAGGTGATCCGACCCCGAACACCTGGATAATAATAGAGTCCTTAAAGCACTTGGACGTGAACGCGCCGATACTCTGGAACAGCAACATGTATCTGAGCATGGAGTCCATGAAGCTCCTGCTAGACCTCGTCGACATCTGGCTTCCAGACTTCAAGTATTGGAACGATGAATGCGCGAGAAGGCTTTCAAATGTTAGGGGTAAGCTGGGGTATAGGGAGGCTGCCACGAGAAACCACTTGATAGCTGCAAGGCACGGAGATATGATCATAAGGCATCTAGTCCTCCCAAACCACCTAGAGTGCGACACGAAGCCCATCTTGAAGTGGATAGCGGACAACATAGGAGACAGGGTCCTGGTGAATATAATGGGCCAGTATAGGCCCGAATACCTTGTCTCAAGGGATCCAGAAAGATATGCGGATATAGCTAGGAGGCCGAGCAACGAGGAGATGCTGGAAGCTTATCGATATGCTGACGAGCTCGGCATAATCTACCGCCCAGTATCGTAGCCTTCAGAGGCTTATTCCTTCTCGAGTATCACCACATCGACTTCTGCGAGCTTCTTAAACCTCTCAGCATCAGACTTATCTCCAACTATCGCGCCATAGTGCATGGGGATCGCAACCTTAGGCTTGAACGTGTTAACGGCTTCAGCGGCTTCCTCAGCCGTCATAACGAACGTCCCGCTGACTGGGACTAGGGCGATATCGACCTTGAGATTCCTCATCTCTGGGATGAAGTCCGTGTCTCCAGCATGATATATCCTCACGCCGTCGAGCTCTATCACATATCCTACCGACTCCTCTTCTTTAGGATGATAAACCACCCCAGGAGCCCTAAACTTGTTCACGTTGTATGCTGGGATGGTCTCGATTTTAGCCCCCTTCACCTCGAGTCTATCCCCAGGTTTCAC
>CAYXHS010000012.1:0-18963 GCA_964465105.1 uncultured Nitrososphaeria archaeon | reverse complement strand
ACCCCATCGATGACGTGCTCCTCAAGCTTGACGATATTATGCGCGACATCATATACCAGCTTAAGCCCGAGAGTCTCAGCGGGCTGCTTAAACACCTGCTCAAAGCTCTGCCTGACCCAGTGGCTTATCGCCTGCCTATTGGCAAAGGCGAAGTTCACGGCGCATGCAAACGCCTTTAGATAGCTTTCAGCTTCTCTGCTCTTCGCTGGAGCGCATGCAAGCTCCCTGTCTGGAAGCCTTATTCCATACTTGTGAGCCGCTCTTTCCATGACCCTAAGGTAGTCGCTGCAGATCTGGTGGCCGAACCCCCTGCTTCCCGTATGAACCAAGACTGTTACCTGGCCTTCATGAGTTATCCCCATTCGCTTCGCCGCCTTCTCGTCGAAGATCTTGTCGACGACCTGAATCTCTAGGAAGTGGTTTCCGCTTCCGAGGGTTCCTATCTGGGGGAATCCCCTCTGCTTCGCCGCGGCGCTCACGTAGCTTGGATCAGCTCCATCAAGACATCCCTCCTCCTCGATATGCTTTAGGTCATCGGACCAGCCCAGGCCGAACTTCTCGATCACATATCTCGCGCCCTCAATCGAGATTCTGTCGAGCTCGCTCTTCGTAACCCTGAAATCCTTTCTCCTCGACCCAAGCCCTGAGGGAACGTTTCTGAAGATCGCGTTTACGAGCTCCTTTATCCTCGGTCTGACATCTTTCTCATCAAGGGTCGTCGTCATCAACCTCACCCCGCAGTTTATGTCATAACCTACTCCTCCTGGAGAGATCACGCCCTCCTCGTAATCTGTCGCCGCAACCCCCCCTATGGGGAAGCCGTAGCCCTCATGAGCGTCTGGGAGAACTACCGCGTGCTTTAGTATACCTGGGAGGGTGGCGACGTTAGAAGCTTGAACCAGGGTCCTATCCTGCCTCATCTTTCCTAAAAGCTCCTCGGAGGCGAAGACCAGAACCGAGACCCTCATATCAGACCTATACTTCGGGATCCTCCAAACTACTTCGTCAACCTTCTCTAATGGAACTTGGGGCATAATGGCACCAAGAATAGGCTAAGAGCCTGCCCGCTTTAAGGATTATCGTTTAGAGGAGATTAAGGACATAAAAATAGTGAAGGAAAAGGCTCGCCGACCTACTTCTTCTTAGCTTTCTTTGCTTTCCTTTTCGCTTTCTTTGCCTTTTTCTTAGGCTTCTTGGCGGCCTTCTTCGCAGGTTTCTTCTTCACCTTCTTTTTCGCCTTCGGCTTAGCGGCAGCGACCCTAGGCTTCTTCAGGACGCTTTCCTCCGAGTAGATGAAGTCGGGTTGCTCCGCGACCCTCTTAAGCTCCTCTATGGCTGTTTTCACATCAGGGTTCTCAAGCGCTTGGGCGAAGGCTTTCTCGTTAGTGAAGACGAGCTCTGCGACATAGTCTAGAGGCTTCTCCTCGATCTCATGACATCTCTTAGCGGCGTTCAGGACGAAGCTTCTAAGCCCGCGGACCTTCTTCATGGTCTTGGCATAAGTCTCCAGAACCTGCTTCTCGAAATCCTCGATCGAAACCTCAGGTTTCTTCTTGATTAGTTGAAGCACCTTAAACATACAGCATATCATTTGTCTAGCCCACATTTATCTCATTCGCTTTACCGCGAAAACTTTGTCAAAGATGAGTTCTCTTTTCAGGGTATGGAGATCAGGGTGGGGTGCTGCGGGTGGTGCGTGAGAGGCGGCAAGAAAGCTTATTATCTCAGGTTCCCGATAGTCGAGGTTCAGGAAACCTTCTACAAGCTTCCCAAGCCTGAAACGGTCTCTAGATGGGCTGAAAATGCTCCAGAGAACTTCCGCTTCTGCATGAAGGCATGGCAGGCGATCACCCACCCGCCCACCAGCCCGACATGGAGGAGAAGCGGCTTAAAGATCCCCAAGTCGAAATACGATAGGTATGGCTTCTTGAAGCCGACGGAGGAGAATCTGGAGGCATGGGAGAAGACCCTGGAGATCTGCAGGGCGATGAGAGCAGAGGTGTGCGTGATCCAGACTCCAGCCTCCTTCGGATACAGCGAGGAAAACGTGCGGAATGCTGAGGGCTTCTTCTCAGCGATCAGGCGGGATAATGTCCTCTTGGGCTGGGAGCCTAGGGGGACTTGGAGGGAAAACCTCTCTGCAATCAAGAAGCTTTGCGATGAGCATGACCTGATCCACGTCGTAGACCCCTTTAGATGCGAGCCCCAGTCGGCTCATGACCTAACCTACTTCAGGCTACATGGGAGAGGCGGAAAGGAGTTCAACTACAGATACAGGTATACGGACTCGGATCTCCGCGAGCTGGCTGAGATTGTGGGAAAGTTCGTTAAGAAGGGAAGGAGGGTTTACGTCCTCTTCAATAACATCTACATGGCTGACGACGCGGCGAGGTTCATGAAGCTTCTAAGGGATCAGGGTCTGCCAGTAGTCTCAGCTTAAGAGATGTAGGCCAGCGACCTCTTAAACTCCGATAGTATTCTCTCGTATTCGCGCTTCTGCTCTGGAGCTATGCTCGGCTTCACCTTCTCCAGGGCGGCGAGGAAATGCCTCATATACACCTTGTCGATGTTGATGTTCTCCCTCGCAGCGTTCAGGGCAGCCTCCCTGCAAACAGCCTCCAAATCCGCTCCAGTATACCCCTCGGTCATCTCAGCGATCTTCCTCAGATCCACGTCATCGGCGAGAGGCATGTCTCTAGTGTGTATCTGGAGTATCTGATACCTGCCCTCAACATCTGGCGGCGGAACGAAGATTACCCTATCGAACCTTCCAGGCCTCAGCAAGGCTGGGTCGAGTATATCTGGCCTGTTCGTCGCCCCTATGACGACCACGTCCTTCAAGATCTGTATACCATCCATCTCGGTCAATAGCTGGTTAACGATCCTATCCGTCACCCCCGCGTCCGTGTGAAGCCCCCTCCTAGGAGCTATCGCGTCAAGCTCATCGAAGAATATTATGCATGGAGCAGCCTCCCTAGCCCTCTGGAATATCTCCCTCACCGCCTTCTCGGATTCTCCAACCCACTTGCTCAACACCTCGGGTCCCTTGACCGAGATGAAGTTCGCCTCGCTCTCGTTCGCGACGGCCTTCGCCAGCAAGGTCTTCCCAGTTCCAGGAGGGCCGTAGAGCAGGATGCCCTTTGGAGGCTTGATCCCAAGCTTCTTGAAAACGTCTGGATACTTCAGAGGCCATTCCACAGCCTCCTTGAGCTCTTGCTTCACTCGCTCGAGGTCTCCAACATCCTCCCATCTCACGTTAGGTATCTCGAGGATCACCTCCCTCAGGGCTGAAGGCTGAACAACCTTCAGGGCGTTCATGAAGTCCTCTCGAGTGACCTTAAGCTGCTCCAGGATCTCCGCTGGAATCGTCTCCTTCTCAAGATCTATCTTCGGCAAGAATCTCCTCAGAGCGCTCATGGCGGCCTCCCTGCAGAGCGCGGCCAGATCCGCTCCCGTGAAGCCGTGAGTTATGTTTGCTATCTCATCTAGGTCGACGTCTTCGGCCAAGGGCATTCTCCTAGTGTGTATCTGGAGTATCTCCTTTCTGCCATTCCTATCTGGGACGCCTATCCTAATCTCCCTGTCGAATCTTCCAGGCCTTCTAAGGGCTGGATCCACGGCGTCGAGCCTATTCGTAGCTCCTATGACTATCACCTGGCCTCTCGTCTTCAATCCATCCATCAAGGTTAGGAGCTGGGAGACGACTCTCCGCTCGACTTCTCCTGTGACCTCGCTTCTCTTCGGGGCTATCGCATCGAGCTCGTCGATGAATATTATCGCTGGAGCATTTTCCTCAGCCTCCTTGAATATCTCTCTTAGCCTGGCCTCGCTCTCACCATAAAACTTGCTCATAATCTCTGGGCCGTTGATCGAGATGAAGTGAGCGCCAGTCTCATTCGCTATAGCCTTCGCGATCAGGGTCTTCCCGCAGCCTGGTGGACCCCAGAGAATAACGCCTTTCGGTGGCTCTATTCCTAGGTGGCGGAATAGCTCTGGATGCTTTAATGGTAGCTCAACCATCTCCCTTATCCGCTGAAGCTCCTCATGAAGTCCTCCGATGTCTTCATAGGTTACTCCTCCGACCTCCTCGACTCTCTTGACTGGGGTTGAGCTGACCTCTATGAGCGTGTTCTCGGTGACTATGACGACGTTTGAGGGGCTGGTTGAGGTAACCTTAAGCTCTATTCCCATCCCGAGGACGGGGATCACTATGACATCTCCCTTCATGACGGGCAGGTTCAAGAGCTGGCTTCTCACAATCCTAGAAAGATCTCCAACGAACGGCAGAGCCTCATAGGGCGCTAAAACTATCTTCTTGGCGGGCTCGGCTCTCGCCTTCCTGATCGTCACGTGGTCGCCTACGGAGACCCCCGCATTTCTCCTTATCTCGCCGTCGATCCTGATGAGCCCCATCCCATCATCTTCCTTATATGGGGGCCAGACTATCGCGACCGTAGACTTCTTCCCGATGATCTCTATCAGGTCTCCAGGGCTTAGCCCAAGCTCCCTCATGGCTCGGCTATCAACCCTGGCGATCTTCCTCCCGATATCTCTCTGCCGAGCCTCTGCAACCCTGAGCTGAACCTCAGGCCTTCTTCCCCTACTCGGAATCATGAACTCGTTCGACCGTCTATTGCTGGTTGTAGCTTATAACTATTTAGGATAACCTACGGGCAAAAGCTTTCGCAGGTAATTCCCACTAGTATAAAACCCTGAAGTCCTTGTATTCTCCGAGATACTCCTCCCATTCGACATCTATGCTTATGACCTTCGCTCCAGGCGGGCCGACCCAACACCAGGAGATCATCCGCTTCACAGCATCCTCATCTCCCTCGAAAACCGCTTCAACCCTGCCGTCAGGAAGGTTCCTAATCCAACCCTTAACCCCAATCCTATCAGCCATCTTCTTCGCGCTAACCCTGTAGAAAACCCCTTGAACTCGTCCGCTTATTATGACGTGGGCTCGAGCCTTTTTCAAAGTTCTCCACGCTCACCCCTTAGATCAGGTTAAACTCTGGTTGATGTAATATTTTATGGTATCCTAGAGCTGGATGGGAAAGACTCATGCTGGAGCTGGCGGTGATCGGAGGAGGGCCTGCGGGCTTGATCGCGGCTCGAGAGGCGGCTAGAAAAGGGGTTGAGGTAGCGGTCTTCGAGGAACATCATGAAATAGGAGAGCCTGAGAGATGCGCTGGGCTGTTAAGTCTTTCAGGTCTTAGGAAGATAAAGGTCTCGCCGTATGGGAAACATCTTCAGAACCTGGTAAGAGGAGCGATGATAAAGGGCATAACTGGAAAGATTTACTCAATTGATCTCAGAAGACCCGTTGCAGCCGTCGTAAGCAGAAGAATCTTCGACAAGAAGCTTGCAAGTCAGGCTGAGAAGGCTGGAGCCAAGATAATCTGCGGCGCTCGGGTTAAGAGAGTTCAAAGAGGCAGAAACTCCTTCAATCTCATAACGGCGAATGGCTGCTTTAGCTCGAGGTGGGTAATCGATGCGGAGGGCGCGGGGGCTTCAATCCTCAAAAGCTTCCTTGGATTGAGAACAGAGCCGAATAAGTGGGTTCCGATAACTCAGTTGATAGTCGAGGGCCATGAGCTGGACAAGAACTTCGTCTACATATATTTCAAGAAATATCTCCCCCACTTCTTCTCATATCTCATCCCAATCGATGATGACTTAGGGAAGCTTGGGGTTGCATCGAGGGCGCCGAACCTTAAGAAGCTTTTAGAGAAGTTTCTGAGGGAGGAGTTTCCCAACGTGCGAATTCTAAGCAGCTCTCACCACCTAGTCTACACGGGCTTTCCGATCAATAGCGTCCTGCTATATCCCGAAAGGTTCATTCCTGTAGGAGATGCAGCTGGCCACGTAAAAGCCACTACGGGGGGAGGAGTTATAATGGGAGGCTATATCTCCTCAAACCTGGCTTTAGCCGTAGCTGAAGAGATTAGAGGAGGATGCTCGGAAAGATTTCTAAAAGAATCTAGTAAGGTGATCGCGGAGCTCAGGAAAATAGCGTTACTTCGTAAGCTCTTTGCGAACATGGCTTCTCCAGCTCTCGACTTCTTCTTCTCGCTCCTATTCTCCAGCCCTGGAAAAGCTTTCTTATCCAGATTTGCTGACATGGACTTTCAGGTGAGCTCTCTTCTAAAGCTCAAGCAACCATAACTTATATTGAGGATAAGCTGCCTTTCAGCTCGATGAGCAGCGGCGAAGAGATCCTACTACCAATCTGCACCTCCTGCAAGAAGCCCATAGATCCTCATGAGCATGCCGTAAAGTTTCCATGCCCGAATTGCGGCAAAGTCATCATTTGGCGCTGCAGATTATGCAGGGAGCTCGCGAAGCCCTATACGTGCCCCTCCTGCGGCTTCACTGGGCCATAAGGTGATGAGCAGATGGCTAGGGTGATTATAATAGCTGAGCTCATGCCTGAGGATCCTAGCACGGATCTGGACGAGCTTATAGGGAGGATTAGGCAAAGCCTTCCAGAGGGGTTTGAGCTCAAAGACTTCGAGACAAAGCCCGTGGCCTTCGGCCTCTCCCTAATAAAAGCCATGTTCGTGGTTCCAGAGCAGGAGGGGGCCTCAGAGACCCTTGAAAAGATCTTAAACCAATTCGATGAGATTCAGGAAGTAAATATCGTGGCCGTGACCAGGCTATAGGGATCCTACGACAATTGCTTAAGCTTTAATGGATTCGATAAAGTTTTGTTAAGGCTTTTCAGCTCCTTACTTAAATAGTAGCCAAGGAGATATGAGAATGGCAGGTGAATGAGTCCGAAGGAGCTGCGGTTAAGGGTTGTTGAAGCTCGCCAGAGAGATGTCGGATACGGGATAGCGAGGATCGATAGGGAGGTTGGCGCGGCTGCAGGCTTTCAGACGGGCGACATGGTCGAGATAATCGGGAGAAAGGTTACCGCCGCGACCCTCTGGCTAGGCTATATGGAAGATGAGAAGGACGTCATAAGGATCGACGGCTATATCAGGAGTAACGCTGGAGTCTCCCTGAATGAATGGGTTACTATAAGGGAGGCGAGGGTTAGAGAGGCTCAGCTCGTAGTCCTCGCTCCCGTGAACTCCTCAATAAGGCCGGATGAGAACTTCACTAGGCTCGTTAAGAGCAGGCTCATCGAGTATCCGATAGTCCAGAAGAACATAATCCCCGTGATGTTCTTCGGAAACCTTTTCACCTTCGCGGTCCTGCAGACGAAGCCTCAGGGAGTCGTGAAGATAACTCCGAGGACGAGGCTCGTGATCCACTCCAAGGCCATGCAGGAGAAGGTTCTCAGAACGACCGTGACCTATGAGGACATCGGAGGACTTCACGAGCAGATCCAGCGGATAAGGGAGATGATAGAGCTTCCGCTCCGATACCCAGAGCTATTCCAAAAGCTTGGAATAGAGCCACCGAAAGGGGTCTTGCTCTATGGCCCTCCAGGCTGTGGGAAGACCTTGCTGGCAAAGGCGGTTGCAACCGAGGCCGAGGCGAATTTCATTCTGATTAACGGCCCTGAGATAATGAACAAGTATTATGGTGAGAGCGAGGCCAGGCTAAGAGAGATCTTTAGGAAGGCTGAGGAGGAGGCGCCCTCAATAATATTCATCGACGAGATCGACGCGATAGCCCCGAAGAGAAGCGAGGTCACAGGAGAAGTCGAGAAGAGGGTCGTCGCTCAGCTTCTCGCCCTGATGGACGGCCTTGAAACAAGAGGCCAGGTCATAGTCATAGGGGCGACAAACAGGCCTAACGCTCTCGACCCCGCTCTCAGAAGGCCTGGAAGATTCGACAGGGAGATCGAGATCGGTATACCTGACAGAAACGCGAGGAGAGAAATACTTCAGATACATACTCGAGGGATGCCCCTGGCTGAAGACGTTGATCTAGAGAAGCTTGCGGAGATAACTAGAGGCTATACTGGAGCGGATCTGGCCGCGCTCTGCAGGGAGGCCGCCATGAAGGCTATCAGGAGGATCTTGCCGAGCATAGACTTCTCGGAGGAGAAGATCCCGCCCGAGATACTGGATAAGCTCGTTGTAACCATGAAAGACTTCATGGAAGCCTTTAAGGAGATAACCCCAACAGCTCTCAGGGAGATCGAGGTCGAGGTTCCGAACGTCAGATGGGAAGATATTGGAGGACTTGAAAACGTTAAGCGCCAGCTCGTAGAGGCTGTGGAATGGCCTCTCAAGTATCCAGAGAAGTTTGAGAGAATGGGGATCAAGCCTCCAAAGGGCATCCTGCTCTATGGTCCTCCAGGCTGCGGGAAGACTCTTCTAGCAAAGGCGATAGCCACCGAAGCTGAAGCGAACTTCATCTCGGTCAAGGGCCCCGAGATATTCAATAAGTGGGTCGGAGAATCCGAGAAGGCGGTAAGAGAAATATTCAGGAAGGCGAGGCAAGCCGCTCCATGCATAATATTCTTCGACGAGATAGAGTCGGTCGTTTCGAGGAAGGATCTCGTGGAAGACTCTTCGGGGGTATCGGGAAGGGTGACGAGCCAGATTCTCGCCGAGATGGATGGAATAGAGGAGCTGTCGGACGTCATAGTCATAGGTGCGACGAACAGGCCAAACCTGCTGGATCCAGGAATTCTGAGACCTGGAAGATTTGATAAGCTGATATACGTCCCGCCGCCAGATGAGAAGTCGAGATACCAGATACTCAAGATCTACACCAAGAAGATGCCTCTCGCCCCAGATGTCTCGCTCAAGGATCTAGCTCTCAGAACCGAGATGTATAGCGGGGCCGATCTGGCTGCCTTATGTAGGGAGGCCGCCATGAACGCCTTGAGGAGAAACCTTGAGGCAGAATACGTTACCAGGCAGGACTTCGAACATGCCTTGAGCGTGGTTAAGCCGAGCATAGTCCCTCAGCTTCTCAAAGAGTATGAGCGCATGAGCGAGCTGCTGAGATATAGGAAGGAGCAGCTCATGATGATAGGCTGATGAGGCCATGACTGGAAGAGAGTATGCTAGAAGGCTTGTTAGGCCTGGCAGCGAGATATACTCTAGGATCGTTGAGGCTCTCGAGAAGCTCGGAGGAAAGGCCATGGAGGCGAATCTCCTCGAAGAGCTTAGGAAGAGAGGCTTCGACCTGGATATCCATGAGCTCAGGCAGATGCTGATGAAGCTTGAGATAAGAGATAAGGTGAGGGTTCTAAGCTTAGATGAAGAGCGGAGGGTCATCGAGCTCGTGGCGAGACGCAAACCTTCTGAGGAAAGCTGAAAAATTCTAAAACCACTGATCCAGGCTCGTCACTCCCTTCATCTTCTTCAAGGTCTCCTCAAGGTCTCTTAGGGCCTTCTCAACTCTTTCCTCGGAGAAATCATGCTCATCGCAGAGCATCCTCTTCACTCCTTCATGATCGATCTCCCTCCATTCCACCCTATACTCGGCGGAGACCTCTGGGTTAAGGAAGATCTTCCGAATCTCCGCAGGATCCACGTCAAGGCTCTTCCCGAGAGCTTTCAAGGCCTTCTCAGCTGATCCATGGGCCTTGATGAGCTTGAGAGCGGTCTTAGGTCCAACTCCTTTAACCCCCTCGCAGTAATCCGTTCCGACGAGTATCGCGAGATCTATCAGCTGCTCTCTCGTGATCCCAAGCTCCTCGAGAAGCTTGTTGAGATGGATCAGCTCAGGCTCGACCTCAACATACTCCTTCCTGCCTGGAAGCTTTCTTCTACCAACTATGGATAGGTTCCTGATGAGCCTCGGAGATCCGAAGAGAAGCGAGTCGAAGTCTTGTGATCCTGAAGCATAAGCGTCGCCCCTGCTGGCCAAGTATGCTGCTTGAGCTTCTCCCTCGCTCGGAGCCTGAACCACTGGTAAGCCCATTAGGGTTAGAAGCTTCTTGGAGCTCTCGATTATGAACTCGTCCAGCCTAGCTGCCTGCTTAGCATACTTCTGAGCCTCCTCAATCCTTCCCTCGGCTAGAGCCTGCTCGTAAAGCTTTCTAGCCTCCTCTCTCCGCTCCTCCCTCTCCTCTACCGTCGCCTTCTTGAGCTCAGGAGGTCTTCCATCATAAACGAAGATGGGCTTTATGTTGAACTTGAGCAGGTTTATCGTCCTGAAGAACAATCCGCTTAGATGGCTCGTTATCCTTCCCCGCCTATCCATCAGAGGCCTCCCATCAGGACCCCTTATTATCGTGATGAACTGGTAAAGCATGTTGAAAGCGTCGAGGGCCACCGCCTTACCACTCAACGCTTCGAGTGAGATCTTCTCGACAGCGGTCTCTGGAATTATCTCCCTAATCTTAACCCCCATCCCTTCAGTCCTCCATCTAATAGGTTCCCGCAGGCGTGTATAAAGGTGTTAAGAGCTCTTCCTGATCTCTAGGGCGAAGATCCGCTTCCTCGGAGCCACCTCCAAGATCTCTCTCCCAAACTCTATCCGAACATCGTATCCGAGCTCGCCGACCCTCTTCAAAACCTTCTGCGAAAGCTCCTCGAGAGATGAGGCGGCGCCATAGAAGTTCAGCAGCCCTCCTTTCCTGCAAACCCTCAGCCCGATGTCGAGAAAGTTTATGGAGCTATGAGGAAGATCCATGATCACCCTGTCAAACTCCTCGCTAACGTCTTTCAGGATCTCCCTCGCATCGCCGAGAACAGGCTTCACCCTATCCTCAACCCTGTTCAGCCTGATGTTTTCGACGAGATACTTGTACGCGTCTGGGTTAAGCTCTATCGCCGTAAGCTCGGAGGAGGGTTGGGTCTTAGCTATGAGGATCGAGAACGGGCCAACCCCAGCGAACATATCTAGAATCTTTTCTCCAGGCTTTACGCTTCTCGCAACCCTAATCCTCTCTCCAGAAAACCTGGGATTGAAAAACGCCTTTCTAAGATCGAGCTTGTATATGCATCCATGCTCTTTGTGAACGGTCTCGGTATTCGGGGATCCCGCTATTACCTCAATCCTCCTAACGCGATATTCTCCGATGGTCTCTCCTTTAGCCAGAACGCTTCTAACCCTTGGATGAATTCGCATGAGCGCTTCCCCTATCTTCCTCGCGTGGCTCTTTAGCTCATCGGGTATCTCGATCAGGATCAAGTCTCCTATGAGGTCGTATGAGGATGGAAGCTTTTGCAGCAGGCTGGATGGAATCTCATCTCCAAGAATCTCCTCGAGAGATCTTGGCCTAATCTCCCTAACCTCAAAATCGTATCGAATTAGCTCCGCGCCCTCCTCCATCACGATCCTCTTAACATTCTCATCGACATGTTTAAGCGGAAAGATGACGTGTTCTTCCTGCTGAGCGGGCTTAAGCGATCTATCAAGCGCCCCGAGCGCCAGAAGCTTTCTCCTCAGCCTCTCGGCCCTCTCCCTGCCAACCCTAACGGCATCCCTAGAGGTCATCATAAGCCATCGGCCACTCAGCCATAGATCATTCTTCATGAAAGGCTTTCCTCAGAAGCCTCTCCGCCTTCCTTACGACCTCGACGGCATCCCTGCCGAGAATCAGGATCATCGGCTCCTTACCCCAATCCCCCTCATGATAAATCAAGTCTGGAACCTTTCCCCCGGCTCTCCTTATCGCCGCCTCAACCCCCCAAGGTATCGTTCTTCCCTCCAGCTGCCTCAAGTCCTCAGGCTCTTCCCTCCTATCATAAAAGCTGACAATCCATCCCAAGCTCCTAGCGGCATCGATGAGCTTCCTATCATATCTGATGTTCATGGCCGCTCTAATTCTCGGATCATGCTTCATGGCTGTCAGGATCGCCTTGGCGACGTGCCTCGAGGCCGAGAACCAGGGATGAGCTGAAGCCTTCGCCTTATCCCATACCCTCACAATCCTCCCAGGAATCGCTGCAACCTCTTCGAGCGATTCAGCGCCTTCTATCGCCATGCACAAGTTCGTTTGGCATTCTGGTATGGCCTCGGCAATCAGCCCGCTCGACTCAACGAGCTCAATAGCTTTTCTCATAACTTCCAAAACTCTAAACTTCTCTGCATCTCGAAGAAGCCTCCCTACAGGGTTTACTGGCCCACTACCCTTGCCGACCATGAAGCCGTATCTTATCGCATCCGCCACGAACTTCTTAGCGTGTTCAACGGCATCGAAAACGCTTCTCCCCTTGGCCAGCTCAGCCGCGATCGCTGAGGCGAAGGTGCATCCAGTTCCATGAGTAGTTCTGCTCTCAAGTCTCTCCGACTCATAAACCCTGAATTCTCCCTCAAAGTAGAGGACATCCACAACCCTGCCATCAGCCACATGACCTCCCTTCACGACCACTCCTTTGGCGCCCATCTCCGAGATAATCTCAGCGGCTTTCTTCTGAGCCTCCAGATCCCTAACCTTTATCCCAGCTAGAACCTCAGCTTCCAGAGCATTCGGAGTTATGATGTATGCTAGCGGGATGAGGTTCTCGATGAGCGACTTGACGGCATCCTCTCTCAAGAGCCTCGCCCCGCTCTTCGCGATCATCACGGGATCGACGACTATCGGCGCCTCGACCCGCTTAAGCTCCGAGGAGACCGCCTCGATGATCTCAGGGGTGTGAAGCATCCCAGTCTTGACCGCGTCGACTCCGATGTCTCGAACGACCACCCGTATCTGCTCTTGGATTAGGTCTGCTGGAAGATCATAGATCCTGGTTACCTCGACCGTGTTCTGAGCCGTTATCGAGGTTATGGCGCATAGGCCGTGAACCCCGAGAGCTGCGAAGGTCTTTAGATCCGCTTGGATTCCCGCGCCTCCGCCTGAATCCGATCCAGCTATCGTTAAAGCTCTTGGGATCTTCATCCATGATAGGTTCCGCTTGCAGCCTCTTTAAGATTTGGAGAGCCTTATCACGAGATCCATCTCGGGCTTAAGTCTCGAGAGCGCCTTCTTCTCCCGCATGGTTATCCCAGACCCCTTATCATCCCTCAGAACCTCTCCCTCATAGGCTGTCGCCGCGAAGGTCTCGCATGCCCGAATCGCCTCCAATATTTGCTCAGGGCTGCCGAAGTGAAGAAATATCGTCAGATCATTTATCAGTAGAATCTTAGATGGGCTCGCGGAGAAGATCGAGAGAAGTCCTTTCGCCTCCTGATAGTTTCTCTCAGCATAGCTTAGAACCTCCTCCGCGGTTTTCCCGAGAAGCCTCGGGGGATAGATCTTCTTGGGTTTCAGGTATCTGACCCTGAAGACGTTTCTCGTATATGCTTCAAGCGGTCTTCCGATCTCTTCGAGCCCTGGAGCAAGCTCAATTAGGGTGACCTCGCGCTCAAACCCCTTATCAACTAAAAAGTCCAAGAAGCTCGCAAGCATCCTCGTCTTACCAGAGCCAGCCTCCCCAATTATCAAGATCCGCTTGCCGAGCATCCTCTGAAAGTCTAAGGGCCTCCCTCCGCTTGAGAAGAACATCGCTTTCTGGTAAGCTTGGCAGGCTAAAGATCTTTATAGGAATGCGGGACCTGTTATTGTCTCGAATGAGCCGCCCAGCGATTAAGAAGATCTCGCTGCTCATAGTCTTAACGGCTTTAGGCGTGATCATAGCTCCCCTCGCATGGTTCCCATTCATCTCCACCAAGGCTTTCCCAGGCCAGCATCTCGTAAACGCGCTTGCAGGAGTTCTCCTAGGGCCATGGTGGGCTGCAGTCGCCGCGATCCTGATAGGGCTTATCCGAAACGCGCTAGGCATCGGAACGCTCTATGCCTTTCCAGGAGGAATTCCAGGAGCAATAGTCGTCGGATTAACTTATCTTATAACCCGAAGGGCCAAGAACCCCATGATAAGGTACTCGGCGGCCTTGGCTGAGCCGATAGGAACCGTGCTAATAGGGGGAACCCTCTCAATTCTCCTAGTTGCTCCAGCCATAGGAGACTTTAGGCTTCTGGGAGCGGTAGAGCAATACGGACTATACAGCTTCCTCCCAATCTTCTGGTCAGGCTGGGCGGCGAGCTCCATCCCAGGGTCAATCGCAGGCTATCTGCTCCTGCTTGCTCTAGAAAAATCTGGAGTATTGAGGCAGATCACGATCTCAAGCCTTTCTCAGGCCAGACGAATAGGTCGCTCGTGAAGAAGTTCGTGAGGGTTCCGAAGCCTATTGCGAAGACATACGAGATGTTCTTTTCAAATCCCATGAGGTCGACCATCAGGTAAAGGCTCCCAACGGTAACAAGCATTCCGAGAACCCTTGACCAGTGGAAGTTCAGGATTCTTAGGGTTAGCCTAGTTCCCTCGCGCCTCTCCCTGAAGGTCCACAGGTCGTTTAGGGTGAAGTTGTTGAGGATCGCTATCTCGGTTGCAATCACGCTTGCCACGAGGTGGTTTACCCCGAGAAGCGATGTCAGGATCCAGAAGGAGAGGAAGTTCACGAGCACTCCGCTCGCCCCGACGATCCCGAACTTCACGAAGATCCATGAGAACACCTTCCTCGCGACCCACGATAGGATCCTCTTCAGGAAGCTCATCGCTCACCACTTTTTCCTCAAGTAAAGCTCTTTAAGCTTGGCTAAGTTAGTCGCGAAGTTCCCCCTCGAGTCGACTGGGGTCTCGAGGATTAGGGGAAGCGGCCTGATTACTGGATGATGGGTTAGCTCGAAGAACCCTCTTTCTCCGATCTTCCCCATCCCGAGGTGCTCGTGCCGATCTATTCCGCTTCCGAGATCTCCCTTCGAGTCGTTGACGTGAACGACCTTAAGCCTGTTCAACCCGATGATCTCATCGAAGTCTCTGAGAGTGTTTTCTATCGCCTCTCTCGTCCTGAAGTCGTATCCCGCGGCGAAGGCGTGGCATGTGTCGAGGCACACCCCAACCCTGCTCTCATCCTCGATCAAATCCAAGATTCTCCTGATGTTTTCAAACCTTGATCCAACGCTGTTCCTCTGGCCGGCCATGTTCTCCAGCAAGATCATTACATCATTATCTACCTTCGAGAGGGCTGTGTTCACCGCCTTGGCCGCCTGCTTGATCCCAGCCGCGACCCCCTTTCCCAGATGGCTTCCGACATGAACCACGAGATACTGCAAGCCTAGCTGGCCAGCCCGCTTAAGCTCTTGCGCGAGGGAGGCGGTCGACCGCCTATGAATGGCCTTATCAGGCGAAGAAATGTTCGGGAGATAGGGCATATGAGCGACGGCGATCTTAAACCCGCTTTCCTCAAACTTGCTCCTAAAAGCCTCTATCTCCTTCTTCTTCAAGGGCTTCGCCGCCCATCCCCTCGGATTCCTAGTGAATATCTGGAAGGTCGTGCAGCCGAGATCCTTCGCCCGATCCACAGCCTTATCTATCGAGCCTGAGATCGAGACATGAGCTCCCAGAAGCATCCATACCAGCAAAGAATCTCTAAGCTTAAATCTTTACGGAGAGGAAGCCGATTTCCTCCGAGCCCTCTCTGAAGCCTTCCTGAAGCCGAGGCCGCCTCCCCGCTTCAACCTTACCAAAAACTCTCTAGCCCTCTCAGAGTCAAAGCTAGAAAACAGGATTGACTCCTGATTCAGCTGCCAAGAATGCCCGCAGCTAAAGCATTTAACGGTCTTCGAAGCCGTAGCCAGCTGAAGAAAACCGCATCGAGGACACTTAACCACCTTGAAACTCTTTCTCAAAGCTCAGTTCCTCCAAATGAGAATCATGAAAAGCCTTTTTATCAATTCTGTTACGGGATTAACCGCTAGCTCATAAAGTGAACTCTCGAACATGTCTCACCTGCTTGAATTCGTTCACCTTTTCTAATAGCTTTTCGTCAGCCGTGTATAGCGTTGCATCCTGCACTAGAGCCAACGCCACATAAGCTGCATCATACATCGTGATGCCTTTTCTCATGGCTATCTCAATCGCTTTCTCGCCATAACCTCCTTCAAGATCAAATAGCGTTATCTGATAGTCATCGAGAGCTCGTAGAACCTCTTTCAATTCGTCTTCCCCAAATGCCCCAGAATACTTGAGAGCATTAATGACTTCGAAACATAGAAGCGATGGAGCGATCAAATCGATGACTCCGTCAGCGTATGAGTCTCTAAGCATCAAAGCCTCTTTACTATATTCTTCTTCCACGAACCATTTCACCACCACCGACGCGTCGACGACTACTTTCTCTCCCTCCAACGCCTAATCTCCTCCACGCTGCTCCATCTGGGAACCGCTCTCCGAAGCTTATCCGTTCGAATCACGGCAGTCCTTATCCTCGCCTTATCCCTTTCTCTCAGCTTCGACTCCTCCCGCCTCACAACCTCCTCGATAGCCCGCCTCACAACCTCGCTCCAATTAATATGCCGAAGCTTCTCCATCCTCTCCTTAAGACTCCTGCTAATGCGGAAGCTGATAACCACGCTCATCCGTAATAAACATAATACAACAACGTAAATAAATGTTTACAAAGCCTAGGCCGCAAGTAAGCTAAAAGAAAGGTACGCAACCCCTATCTTCCCCAACACATCTTTCAACGCGAATTACGTTTAAAACCCGCCTTACAACAAAATCTACCGAAGCCCGGTCGTCTAGCGGCCAAACCATGCTGGTCAGATAGAAGAAGGGGGGTTAGGGATCCCGGGCTTTGGATCGCACGGCCGCTGGAGGGGTGAGAAGATACCCGGGGACCTGGGTTCGAATCCCAGCCGGGCTACCATCTTCTTCCTTCCATCTCCCTTAGTATGTGATTCATCCGAGCATGAGCCTCATGATCACCGGTGCTAACCTTATCCCTGCAGAGACGAAGATCATGATTACCGCTAGCTCTAATCTAGATCTAAGGTCTACCACACCTAGGAAGGCGGCCGCCATGAAGTCGGCTGTGGCTGCGAGGAAGATCGCCTAAAGCATGACATGATTAGGATATACCTCAAGAGCATCACCTCTCAGGGTGCAATACTCCTACAACGTAAAAACCTCACGGAATGAGAAGCGCTCCCAACAAGCTTCTCTTTTTGATGAGGAAGCTGCAAGCCTTTCTGAGGTATTCTGCCGCCTGAGGATGTTTTCGTCCTTATGCTTCATCGGCTTGAAACAGTTCTGAATTCCTTTGTGTTCGAGTCGGCGTAACCTGACTCATATTTGTAAGAAGGGTAAAATATGATTATTTTCTGCTCTTTAGTCGAGGTGTTTTAAGTGGTCCTCCGAGGTGGATATTGGGGGAAGATAGCATGGATTAACTTAACGACCCAGAGCGTGGTGCTTAAGGAGTTTAGCGAAGAATATGCCAAGAAATATCTCGGAGGGGTAGGATTCGGGATAAAGCTCGTTTCGGACGTCGTTACAAGGAATATCGACCCGCTAAGCCCCAGAAATGTTCTCGTATTCGCAACCGGTCCCTATCAAGCAGCAGCGATAGCGAGCTCTGGAAGATGGTCCGCATGCTCCCGATCACCTCTAACAGGCTATTGGGGTGAGTCTAATGCCGGAGGCCATGGAGGTCCTGAGCTCAAAAGGGCTGGGTTCGACGCCATCGCAATTACAGGTAGAGCGGAGAGGCCGACATATCTCTGGATACATGACGGAGAAATAGAGTTCCGTGATGCATCTAAGTATTGGGGGATGGATACCGCAGAAGTTACGGACTCCATAAAAGAGGATGTTGGAGACAAGGATGCAAGCGTAGCGGCGATAGGGCCTGCCGGGGAAAACTTAGTAAGATATGCGGTCATAGCTAACGATAAGCATGGCTTCTTCGGGAGAACCGGCCTCGGAGCCGTGATGGGCGCGAAAAATCTAAAAGCTATAGCGATCAGGGGAACGATGAAGCCGCCTGTAGCGGATCCGGATAAGCTCAAGGAAATCTATCAAGAGGTTCTGAAGAAGGTCATGAAAGCCCCCTTCACGAAAGTAAACTCCAAGGATGGTCAAGCAGCCGCCGTGGTCCCTAGGGAAGAAAATGGCCTGCTACCGATAAGAAATTGGGCTCAAGATAGGTGGCCGGATGGCGCTAAGAAAATTGGGCCTCCAAGATTTACAGAAGAGCTAAAGCCGGCGCGGTGGCCATGCGCCTACTGTGTGATGGGTTGCCACAGGAGGATAACGAATCCCGAGTACGAGTCTAAGACCGCTGGCCCGGAGTATGAGACCTTAGCAATGATAGGTTCAAACCTTTTGATCGATGATCTAAAGGCGCTGGTTAGAGCAAATGATCTATGCAATAGATACGGCATAGACACGATCGAGGTCGGAGGAGTTTTAGGATGGGCCTTTGACGCCTATGAGTCTGGTGTAATCGGAAAGGAGGAGACAGATGGGCTCGAGCTAAGATGGGGTGATGGAGAGGTCCTGATAACTATGATCGAAAAGATATCTAAGAGAGAAGGATTAGGAGATCTGTTGGCTGAAGGTCTGAGGGCCTGCGTGGATGCGTATCCGGAGACGCGGCCTTACGCCGTTGAGGTTATGGGGCAGGCTGTCGCAGCCCATGATCCGAGAGCGTTCTTCGGAGAGGTTATCACAACAATAGCTTCTACACGTGGTTCCTGCCATATACACGGGTTCGCAGAGGCTATAGAACTCGGGGTGACCTTGCCGGAGCTTGGTTTGAACGAGCCGATGGACCGCTTCGAGTGGAAAAACAAAGGCTATGCTGGCGCGGTCTTCCAAGATATACAGCAGTTCTGGAATAGCTTGGTTTGGTGTTTCTTCTACTTCTTCTCCGACATGACCTTAACCGATGAGCTTGCCATATTAAATGCGATAACAGGCTGGAATCTCACCCCAAGGGACGCTGCGAAGATCGGAGAACGTATCGTGAATATGCAACATTGCTTTAACCTGAGAATGGGATTGGATCCGGTAAAGGAGAACGTGATGCCGGAGAGGCTTAGCGTCCCGCATAAGGAGGGCGGAGCCGCCGGGAAAATACCGCCTTGGAAGCAGATCTTAGAGGAATACTGGAAGGTTAGAGATTGGATAAACGGAATCCCAACGAGGAGAAAGCTTCTCGAACTCGGTCTTGAAGAGTTCGCAAAAGAGATATACGGATACTAGACATACCCGCAACCTACCTTTTTCTTAACATTAAGATTAAGATAGAAGTTTATTGCGATCGTTCTATTAG